>JAYTNY010000480.1:0-2563 GCA_043748055.1 Roseobacter sp. | reverse complement strand
TCGACAAATTGATTTCTAAGTTGGGCTGGGTGTCGCTGGGCTACCGCGTGTTCACGCGCTGCAAGGTAATTTAGGTGGAGGTAGTTTTGGTGAAAGTGTTTTTGGTAATGACCGCCCGCGAACTCGGCGGCGCTGAGTTGTATGTCGAACGATTGATTACGCCGTTGGTGGGCCGCTGCCAATTCACCGTTGCCATCTCCAACCACGCCAACATGCAGCCGCTGCGCGAACGCTTGAACAAACTGGCTCATGTCATCCCGTTCGACTTTGACCGCGTCTCCAGCCTCATCCAAGCCGCCCCACAGTTGCGCCAACTGGCTCGCCAGCACAATGTGGTACATGTCAATTCCAATCATCCTGCCAGCCGCCTCGGCATCTTGCTGGGCTTCATGCTGTCGGGTTGCGGCACACCCGTTATCTGTGTCGAGCATCGCGTGTCGCCCGTCAACGACATCATCGTGCCACGTGCCATTGCGCCACTTTTGCCCGCGCTGTTTCGCGGGTCGCGGCGCAGCGTGACACGCTTGGTCGCCGTCTCCAAAGACAACGCGCAAGCGCTTACAGCGTTGTATGGCATTCCGCCGGGCAAAGTTGAGGTGGTCTACCCCGGTGTGGATGTGCGCGTGGACGCCAATGCACCTAAGTCTTCGTTTACGCTGCGAAGCGAACTAAGCCTGCGCCCCGAACAGCCGGTGCTGCTGGTGTTGGCGCGCATCATGGCAAACAAGGGCCATCGCTTTTTGATTGAAGCCGCGCCGCGCATTTTGAGCGAATTCCCCAACACACATTTCGTGTTTGCGGGCGCACCCGATGAAGTAGCGCCCTTGCAGCAGTTGATTGAGCAACTCAACCTGAGCGACAAATTCAGCTTTCCTGGCTTTCGCAGCGATATTCCCAACCTGTTGGGCAGCAGCGATATGTTGGTATTGCCCTCGCTGGCCGAGGGCTTTTCCGTCACGCTTGTTGAGGCGCTGGCCGCAGGCTTGCCCATCGTCGCCACCCGCGTGGGTGGCGCCGCCGAGATTATTGTGGATGGCGAGACCGGCTATCTGGTGCCACCCGCCGATGCGCCCGCCTTAGCCGAGGCCGTGTTGCGCGCCCTTCGGCTGAACGCCGCCGAGCATGAGGTGATGCGCACCAAAGCAATGGCGTTGGCGCAAGAATTTACAACACAGGTGATGGGGCAGAAGATGGCGGCGTTGTATGCGCGCGTCGCTGCATACACACAATCCGCACACCAAACAACCTGAGCAGAAAGGTGAACAGGAGTTTTAGCCGCAGCGTGCCGGGCGCAGCGCCAAAACCAATCGACTCAAAGTTGTAATTGCGGTAGTACGGCATCATGGGCGCGTTGCACATCAAATACACCTCGCCCGTTTCGCGGGCCAACACGGCTTCGATGAGCCGCTTGCCCACGCCTTGGCTGCGCCATTCGCGGCGCACTACAAAGCTGCCAAACTCGCGGCAATCGGCAAAGGGCTTTACCTGCGCAATGCCCGCGATTTGGCCCTCACTTTCGGCCACCGTAAAGTTTTGCCACTTGAGCGAGGTTGGGTCAAGCCGCGCTTCACGAATCAGGGCTTTTATTGTTGGCTGATCTTCGGCGCAGGCGGGGCGGAGTTGAATCACGCTGGCATTGTAGACATCGTTCGCCCTACCTCTACAATGTTCGTTGTGATGAATGCAACCTTAATCAGTATAGCTCTTGGCGGCATAACTGGAGGAGTGCTTGTCGCATGGTGGCAAAACTGGAATCTCCTAGTTACATTTTTCGTAGTGGGTATTCTTAGTGTAATTGCGGCGTATTGCAGCCGACGAGAATACTTAGAGCGATAACGGACAAACAAAAAGACCTGCTTTCACAGCAGGTCTTTTTGATCTTCGTAATTGGGCTTGGTTTAGAAGCGACGACCACCACCGCCGCCACCACTGCGACCGCCACGGTCGCCGCCGCGATCACCACCGCCGCCGCCACGGCTACCGCCTCGGTCGCCACCGCGACCACCGCCGCCACCACCACCCCCGAAGCCACCGCTGCGGCCACCACCACCGCCGCCGCCACCAAAGCCACCCTCGCGGGGCGCCTGGGGTTTGGCCTCGTTGACGATGATCTGGCGACCATCTACATCTTTGCCATCGTACATGGTGATGGCTTTTGCAGCGTCGTCGTTGCTGCTCATGGTAACGAAGCCAAAGCCGCGCGAGCGGTTGGTGGCGCGGTCGAGGACAATGGCGACCTCGCTAACTGCGCCTGCCTGGCTGAACAGGTCCATGAGTGTGCCCTCGGTTGTGTTATACGAAAGATTGCCGACGAAAAGTTTGTTGCCCATTGCGGATCCTCCTAAAGATCGCTTGGTAAAGAACGGCTGCTCTGTGCGTTGCGGCCCCAGACAAACAGCACTCCTGAATTACGACAGCAGAGCTTATCCAAGAGAGTTTGAGCGGGCTCGATCAACCAGAAGGATGCCATTGGGATAAACCGAGGAACACCTGAAACGACCGACTTAAACTGAAACTGCCTAAACACTCTCTGCGTTGGCAGCGATTATAGATGAAATCCCAA
>JAYTNY010000479.1:0-5098 GCA_043748055.1 Roseobacter sp. | reverse complement strand
AACCCCACGCCCTTTTTGGGGTCGGGGGTATCCGAAGCAAAGAGCCTGTCTTAAAACGAGGTTGGCATCTCAGCTAGCCGGAGCGAAGCATTCGGGCCTTCGACGGGGTTACGAATGCGGCGCTCGCCGAATGCTTAGCCCCTACGATTCACGCCTCTCGCTGCACCGCATCCTTCCTAAACCATGTATCCTGCATCCGAATAAACCGCCGCGTCTCATGCTTGATCTGCGCCACCGCAGCATCCAGCCCCATTTGCTCCCGCACCACCGCACACAACTCGCGGTAGCCCAACGATGACATCGCCGGTAGCTTCATCGCCGCGTCAACATCAAAACCTTTCGACTCAAGAAAGCTCAGCAATGCCTCGCACTCTTGCAGCCAGCCCTGATCCAGCATCTTGGCAATCCGCGCATCGGCCCGCGAGTACAACTCCTCGCGCTTCAGGTTCACGTAATGCATTTGCACATCCAGCTCAAGCGGCTGGCGGCGTTGCAGGTCGCTCCATTTTTGGCCGGTCACCTCCATCACCTCTAGCGCCCGCACCACGCGGCGCACGTTGCGGGGGTCAATGTTGTCGGTGGATTGAGGATCGCGCGCGCGCAACTCCGCAAACAAAGCCTCTTGGCCGTGCTGCTTCTCGTAGGCCAGCCATTTGTCGCGGATCGCGTCGTTGGGTGGCACCTCCGGCACTTGCCAGCCTTCCAACACCGCCCGCACATATTGGCCTGTGCCGCCCACCAACATCGGCGTCTTGCCTCTGGATTGAATCTCCGCGATGGCTGCGCGTGCCAGCTTGACGTATTCGGCCAGCGAGAAAGGCTGGTGTGGCTCGCGCACGTTTAGCAGGTGGTGCGGCACGGCGGTGCATTCCTCGGCAGTGGGCTTGTTTGTGCCAATGTCCATTTGGGTGTACACATGCCGCGAGTCAGCCGAGATCACCTCGCCGTTGACGCGAGGCCCAAGCTCCAACGCGCGCGCCGTCTTACCCGCTGCGGTTGGGCCAACAATCACGATCAAGTTCATATTCTTAGATTCAACCTCTGACTGCCTTACGTTTTTGTTTTAGACAGGATGACAGGATTAAACAGGATAGAGCTTTTCATTCATCCTGATGAATCATGTCATCTTGTCTAGAAAACTTAACCTTATCTTTATCTTATGAAAGGCTTACCCATTACCGAGCAACTATACGACTACATCGTCGAGACGTTCGCTCCCGAAGACGACCTCCTCAAATCCCTACCCGCCGATGCGGAAAAGCAAGGCGTGCCGCTCATTCACATCAGCCCCGAGCAAGGCAAGTTTTTGCAAGTGCTGATGCGCGCCTGCAACGCCAAGCGCGTCCTCGAGGTCGGCTCGCTGTTCGGCTACAGCGCCCTGTGGATGGCCCGCGTTCTACCTGCCGACGGCAAGCTAATCGCGCTCGAACTCAGCCCGCTACACGTCAAGGTGATCCGCGAGAACGTGCGCCGCGCTGGATTAAGCGACAAGATCGAAGTGATTGAGGGCGACGCCCGCGAGACGTTGAAGACGCTGCAAGGCCCGTTCGACTTTGCGTTTGTGGACGCCGAGAAGATGGAATACATCGCCTACTACGAACAGGTGATGACGCTGCTGCGACCCGGTGCCATTATTGTGGCCGACAACGCCAGCGGGCATGGCGATGCCTGGAACCCCAACGCCGATGCCAACGGCAACGTGCCCGCCATCCGGGCCATGAACCAGCGCATGGCCAGCGACCCGCGCCTCACCTCGCTGCTGGTACCCATTAGTGATGGGATGTGCGTGGGCGTGGTGAACGCTGGGTTCCCGTCGACGTAGGCCGACGTTCAGCCGCAGGCTTCTCAGGCACGTCCTGAGCTTGTCGAAGGATCAATCGCATGGCTGGCGGTTGGAAACCGCGCCTGAAAGGCTAAAGCCGAGCGTCCGCCTGCGCGGACGCGAACGATCCAGAATCATAAAACCGGCGGCGTAATCGCTGTCAGCCACGTCGCCTCGCGCTTGCCCTCCACACAAATCTCGCGCAGTGTGCCCACCTGGAAATAAATGCTGTCGCCTGCGCGCAGGGTGTAATCCGTCTCGTGCAGGCGCACACGCAGCGCGCCAGTCATCACGTAAATCACTTCTTCGGAATCGTGCGCGGGCACGCGGGCGATGTTGCCCGTGTTAGGCTTGCCGCGCGAGATAAAGACTTCGAGCCGCCCGCGCAAATTCGGCACCAGCAACTCGCTGGTGAGGTTGCCATGCGGGAAGCTGAGGCGCACGCGTGCATCGTGGCGCACCACCGGGTTGGTGCTGGCGGCACGGCTGTGGCTGCGCGTGAGGTGAAAGAACGGCACATCCAGCGCCTCGGCAATTTTGATCAGCGAATCCAGCGAGGGGCTGGTGCGATTGCGCTCCACCAGGCTGATGAAGCTGGGGGTGAGATCGGTCTGGTCGGCCAACGCTTGCAGACCCAGCCCCAATTCTTTGCGCCGTTCGCGGATGCGCGATCCCAAAACGGTTGTCGCAGATGCGGCTGCAACGGGCTTGGCTCGATGAGCAGCGATGGGTTTGGTTGTGGGCTTCTTGGGCTTCATCACAAGCGAGTTTAGCACTGGCGATAGTTGTAGAACATTTTGAGCATCACTCAAAAATTTGAGTGGCATTTGACGATTTTTTGCAGCGATGCTAGATTCAGAGTATTGCTCCCCCTCGTTGTGGACACAGTAAACACATTAGCTTGTCCGATTTTGTTTTGACCAAAGGATGATGACATGGCTGTGACCGACATGATTCAACACATGGCCGATGCCATGATGCGACAAGACGACGATGCCGTCGTCAGCTTTTTTGCAGACGATGCCGTGATGATTGCGCCATCCGGGCGCTTTGTAGGCAAACAAGCAATTTACGATGCCGGGCATGGGTTCAATCAGGCCTATACCCACATTGTTATCAAAATCAAGGAGGTGATTAGCTGCGAGATCAATGGTGTGAACAAAGGCGTGGTCGAGTGGAGCTTTGCCGAGACACGCAAATCCGACGGCTGGACGCATGTGATGGAAGACGCCATTACCTTTGAAATTCGCGACGGCAAAGTGACGTACTGGCGCGAGTACTTTGACCCGAATCAAATAGATTTGATTTGACAGATTTGATTGGGAGTGGAGGCTTTTCGGCAAATTGCTGCGCCGGTTAGTAATGATGCAATTGAGTCAATAACCGGCTAAAGCCTCCACTCCATTTCGCAAGATTACTTCGGCTCCTCGACGAGTTTTTAGGTTCTTTATTGGTTCCTGATTCAAGGAGAGAGAAACATGATTCGTACGAAATCCCCTTACATATTGATTGGCTTGACCCTGACCGCAATCTTGGCTGCTTGTGCGGCTCCACCTCCTGCTGCTGCGCCATCCGCACCCGCAGCCCCAAAGGCCACCGAAGCGCCCGCGGCAGCAACATCCGCCCCAACCGAAGCCCCCAAAGCGGTAGCCCCTGCGCCCGCTGCTGGCGAGATCACCACCTGGTACTACTATGACCAGAACAACACGGACGAGAAGGCTAACGAGCGCGTCGGCAATTTTTACATCGCCAAGAGCATGAAGCAGTTCAACGAGGAGATGGCGGGCAAGATGACGTGGACAAACGTGCCGCGCGATTACAACCTGACGTTGGACTTGGTGACCGGTGTGCAGAACGGCGGCGATGTGCCCGATGTAATGCAATTCGGCATCGCCGATCTGCCGCTTTACATGCTGAACAACACGATTCAGGATGTGGAGTGGGCCAAGAGCGAAGCATGGTTCAAAGACCTCGACCCGAAAGGCGTGGCGGCTTGCACCGTGGACGGCAAGCTGATGTGCGTGCCGATTTCCGAATCACCCTGGCTGACGTATTACTGGACGGAAATGTATAAAGACGGCTTCCCCAAGACGCCGGAGGCCTTGCTGGCCGCAGGCGCAGAGCTGAAGAAGGCAGGTAACTTCGCCATGACCTACTGGGGCAACACCGCGTTCGATGGCGAAGCCGCAGGCCGCTACTTCTATCAAACCATTTCTGGCTTCGGCGGCAGCTACGACGACGGCGCGGGCAACTTGAAGCTGAACACACCGGAGAACGTAAAAGCCATCGAGTTCATGCGCGAGGCGGTGAAGCAGGGCCTCAGCAGCGAATCCGTATTTGCAGGCAACTTTGAAGAAGAGGAAGCCTTTAAGCAGGGCAAGGCGGGCGCGTTCCCCACCGGCTTCTTTATTGCCGTGCGCTATCTCAACCCGCTCAAGTCGCTCAGTGGCAAAGAATTTAAGAATGTGGATGAGGCCGTCGTCGCAGGCGCCATCAAGCTGGCCCCATTTGTCGCGCCAGAGGGCAAGACACCCGGTTGCGCGCTCGATCTATTTGGCTTCGTCGTCCCGCGCACTGCCAAGAACATGGATGGGGCAAAGGCCTACATTAATTGGGTGATGGACAAGAAGAACATGATTGACTGGATTGTGAACGCGGGTGGCGGCTTCCCCACCAGCGTCTCCATGCGGGCCGAGGCCACCTTCCAAACCGAGCTTTACAAGCAATCGCAAGCGGTGGCCGAGGCCAGCAACTGCAAGCCCTGGTACGGCTCGTTGCGCCGCATCCCTGAAGCCAAGAAAATTATTGCCAACGCCATCTACGATCTCATCAAAGCCAAACCCGATGCCGACATTGCAGCAGCACTGGGCAAGGCGGATGAGGAGTATGCGAAGTTGAACAAGTAGAGGGGTGAGGGGGTGACAAGGGTGAGGGGGTGACTGATTCACCCCTTCACCCTTGTCACCCCCTCATCTTGTCATCCGCTCACCCTAATGCCTGCCTCCACTCGCCTCGCCCGCAGCCTGCCCTTCTGGCTGTTGTTGCCGGGGCTGCTCATCATCGCAGCCATTCAGCTTTATCCATCGCTCTACACGTTCTACCTCGGCTTTCAACGCATCGAGCCTGGCACCGGGCAATATACTTTTCGCGGGCTGGAGAACTTTGGGCGGCTGCTCAGCACGCGCCAATTTCAAGAAAGCCTCGTTCATACCGCCATCTTCTTGATTGGCTACGCGACGTTGACATTAGGCTGCGCGTTGGGCATCGCGTTATTGC
>JAYTNY010000478.1:0-6948 GCA_043748055.1 Roseobacter sp. | reverse complement strand
CGCGGCGAGGTGCCCTACCCCGACCCGGATGCCGCCGCCGATATGTATGACTACGCCGAGCGTACGCTGGGCGCAGCAGGCTACGACCACTACGAGATTAGCAATTGGTGCAAACCCGACCATGAGTGCCAGCACAACTTAATTTACTGGCGCAACGAGCCGTACTTTGGGTTGGGCGCGGGAGCGCATTCATCCTCGATTAACCGGCGCTGGTGGAAGGTGCGGCGGCCTGCGGATTACATTGCAAAGGCGGAGAGTCATGCGTCTTTGGTGATGAACCACGAAGACATTGACGAAAAGACCAGCCGAGGCGAGACGATGATGTTGGGGTTGCGTTTGCTCAACGAGGGCGTGGGCCAAGCACGATTCATTGAGCGTTACGGCAACCCCATCAACTATTTTTACGAGAAGGAATTGGCGGAAGGTGTGAGCCTGGGCCTGCTGGACGTGACCGCCGAGCGCGTGCTGCTGACCGAGCGCGGTCACTTTCTCAGCAACCGCGTGATGGAGATGTTTGTGTGAGCGCGGCAACACCGCCAACAGCGCGCTGGGTGGCCCTGCGCCACCGCGATTTTCGCCTGATGTGGGGAGCGCAATTTGTGTCGGTGATCGGCAGCCAGATGCAGGCGACGGCGGTGAACTGGCATGTGTACCAATTGCTGCGCGGGCAGAGCGTGCAACTGGCGGGCTATTCATTTGACGCAGGCGCGTTGGGGTTGGGCTTGGTGGGTTTATCACGCGTCATCCCCATTATTGTGTTTGCGCTGATTGGCGGCGCGATAGCCGACGCGGTGGACCGGCGCAAGGTGATGACCTGGACGCAGATTGCCGCCGCGATCTTTGCCACTGGGCTAGCGTTGTTTTCTTTCTCCGGCAACGAAGCTGTGTGGCCTATTTATGTGTTCACCGCATTGGGCGCAGCCACGGGTGTGTTTGATAACCCGGCGCGGCAGGCATTGGTGCCGAACCTGGTGCCCAAAGAACATCTGACCAACGCCATCAGCATGAACATGTTGGCCTTTGATACAGCCACAGTAATTGGGCCTGCGCTGGGCGGCGTGCTGTTGGCGCGGGTGAATATCGGCTGGCTGTATGCGTTTAACGCGGCCTCGTTTGTGGGCGTGCTGCTGGCGGTGTTGTTGATGGCGTACCGCGAGCCTGCGCGGACACAAGCACCCCAAGTCAACCTCAGCGCCATCAAAGAAGGCCTGCGCTTTACGTTTGGCACGCCCATAATTTCCAGCACCATGCTGCTGGATTTTTTGGCAACGTTCTTCTCATCGGCCCGCACCATGCTGCCCGTTATTGCCAGCGAGGTGCTGCGGGTGGGCGCGGAGGGGTATGGCTTGCTATCCACGGCGCAATCGGTAGGCTCGGTGCTGGCGGGGTTTTTCATTGCGCTACGCAAGCAAGAGATTCAGCGGCAGGGCGTGGTGCTGTTGGTGTGCGTGGGCATCTACGGGCTGGCCACGGCGCTGTTTGGCATCAGCACCAACTTTGTGTTCTCGTATGTGCTGTTTGCGATTACCGGCGCGGCCGATACGCTCTCGGCCATTATTCGCGGCATCATCCGCCAACTGAACACGCCGGATTATTTGCGGGGCCGCATGATCGGTGTAAACATGATGTTCTTTATGGGCGGGCCGCAACTGGGTGAGTTGGAGGCCGGCCTGGTTGCCGCGGCGTTGGGCGTGCCGTTTGCCATTGTGAGCGGCGGTATTGCCACGGTGCTGCTAACGGCGTGGGTGGGCTGGCGCTTTAAGGCGCTGCGGGGCTATACGCGGCATCCTGCTTCGGTTACCGCACACTGAGTCAAATAAGCTCACGTGCGACGCACGTGATCTGAAAATCTGCTGCAGAGCATCCTGAGCGTAGTCGAAGGATGCGAACCATGTCGAGCTACGCTAACGAAGTTCCGCCGCGTCCGCATCCTTCGACTGCGCTCAGGATGCTTCTTTACAGAGTAGGCACGGGTGCCTAATACCCACTCGCCCGAAACAAAATCTTCAGCAGCGCGGCGCGTGCCTCCGGCTCCATAGGCTTGGGCTGCGAGTAATCTACGATGAATGCCGTGCGCAAATCTGCGCCGAGGTATTTGCCGTTGTAAAAGACGTGGCGGTCTACAAAGGATTGATGCGTGCCGTCACCCGCTTGGTCGCCAAAGAACAAGTTGCCGGTGCCGTAGTGAATAAAGCCTTGTTCATTCACATCAAAGCCTTGCGCGTGATGGCCCTGGCTGCCATTCACCACAACTGCGCCCGCATCGCGCAACGCCGCAAAATCCAGGGCTTGCTGGTAGGTGGCGGCGTAGTCATAGAACTCGGCATATTGCAGCGTGGCGATGACGAGATAGCCCTCGGCGCGCAGGGTGCGAATGCTTTGCGAGATGTCGGTGAGATCGCGCGGGTCGTTGATGCTGCATGGGGCCGAGCCAGGGTATTCCTCCGTCGCCCAGTCTGCGCCGAACCAGTTGCAACCGACAAAGGCGATCTTGTTGCCGTTTATGGTCATCGTCAGTGGCTTCATCGCATCGGCAATATCTAAACCGCCGCCAAAGTAGCCCCAGCCCAAGTCTTTGTAGGTCTGGATGGTGCTGGTGAGAAACCAGGGGCTTTTATCCCACAGGTGGTTGCCGGTGAGTTCGACCACATCGGTGCCGACGTATTTCAGAAGCTCGATGTATTTGGGGCTGCTGCACATGCTCACGCCATCGTTAAAGGTGGGCGGTGGGCAGTTGTCCCAAAAGCTCACCTCGTTGCTGATGTGGGCGATGTCCGCCGTCGCCAACCAACCCTGAATGAGTTGGCCGGGATACGTAATCCCCTTTTGCTCCATCAACACCGCCGTGCCACGCACCAACGCCGTTACGCCGGTCATGGCTACCACACTCATCTTGCTCAGGTCGCGGTTGGTGGTGGGGGGGGTGGCTTTTGTCAGCGCGTCAATAATCGCAGGGTCACCGCTTGCGCCGATGCGCAGGCTGAGCGGGTAGGCCGCCATGTCGGCGTCCTTGTCCATCAGGTTGATGCCGCCGTTTCCGGCATCAACGTGCAACACCTTCCAACGTGCGTCCAATTCATCAAAGGGCACCACGGCCAGCGCAGTTGGACGCGCAGCCCAGGTCGTCGAGATCAAATTCGTCTCCGTCACAACCTGAATCAGAGGCGTATCACCCATGCCGCCAAAAAGCATTCTCATCACATCACGGCCCTCGGCTTCTACAAACAGGGTCGGTGTAATCGAATCAATAATAAATTCAGGGAGCGCCGCGCTGTCACCATTCCAAAAGTCCGATAAGTTCGTTAAGGAAATAGCATCTACAGCAGTGGGGAACGGCGCAACAACGGCATAGGTTTGCGTGATGAGCACAACAGCATCGTCATTGATTGGAACTCCCAAACGCACATCGCCACTGTCGCCATCAATCATTTGCAACTGCATATTGGGAATGGGGTTGGCAGCCACAAACGCCTGCACTTGTTGCACAAGGCGCGTGTGAATTTTGGGTGGCATCGCCATCGAAATAGAAATTGTTTTGATGGGGATGGGTGTAGCCGTTGGCACCGGCGTGCTTGTTGGCACCGGAGTGGGCGGCGGCGTTTGGGTGGGCGGCAGCGGTGTGGCAGTGGGTTCGGGCGCAAACGGGGCGCTGCACGCCGTAAGCGTAACAACCAACACCAACCCAAACGCAGCACGAAACAATTCGTAGGGGCGCAGCCGTGCTGCGCCCCTACCTATGAAGTTGCGAGCAAAATCCATACCCGCAAAAAGGGACAGCAATCTTAAGAACGAGCCTTTGAGCATAGCGAGGCGATTCTAGCGGCTCAGTTAAAATCATTTGCAATATGAGCCAGCAGCTTCAGCGCAGCCAATCACAATCTGCATCTAGTTCCCTTGCACCCCTTGCCGCAATTGCGGGTGCGTTCGCCTTCACTGGCCTCGGCCTCGCCTTAATCGCCTGGTCGCGCCGCCATGTCATTCACGATATGCCGATGACAGCGGCGTTGGATGGCGATCTCAAGGCGTTCAAGTCTCGCGCAGGCGAGTTGGCGTATTACGCCAATGGCCCAACTAAACGCAGCACGGCACCGCTGGTGTTTGTTCACAGTATCAACGCGGCGGCGTCCTCGTTCGAGATGAAGCCGCTGTATGACCACTATGCCCACGAACGCCGCGTGTATGCGCTGGATTTGCCAGGCTATGGCTTCTCCGAACGCAGCGACCGCGCCTATTCGCCGGTGTTGATGCAGACCGCGATTACCGAATTTATTGAGCGCGAACTGCGCGGTGGGCCAGCAGATGTTGTGGCTCTGTCGCTGGGTGGCGAATTTTTGGCATTGGCCGCGCAGGCCGCGCCCAAGCTCTTTCGCTCGCTTACGTTTATCTCGCCCACAGGCATGAGCGCGAACAACGCGGCCAGCCGCCGCAACGATGGCATCCACAACTTTTTACGCGTGCCATTTTGGAGCAGGCCAGTGTATGACTTGCTGACCTCGCGGCCCAGCATGAACTATTTTTTGCAGCAAAGCCAGAAGCGCCCAGTGAACCGTGCGTTGGTGAACTATGCCTATATCACCAGCCACCAGCCGAACGCAGAGTGGGCACCGTTTCATTTTCTGGCAGGCAAGCTGTGGACACCGACTATCTTCGAGACTTACGATGCCCTAACCCAACCCAGCCTGCTGATTTACGGGCGCGACCGCTTTGTGCGCTACGACCGCGCCGATAACCTGCGCGTCAAACCCAATTGGAAAGTCATCAGCCTGGAAAACGCGGGCGGATTGGCGCACTGGGATGATGTGAAGGGCGTGACGCGGTATGTGGACAAGCAGCTAGGGATCGGGGCGCTTTAAGCGATCCGATCCCTTTACGCAACGCCATGCCAAAGACAAATTTCACCGCTCAGAAAGACGGCTTTCACTTCAGCAATTACTTTGTCAACGTGATTGCGAACTTGCCGGGCATCGGGCAGATTAGCACGTATGGCCGGTGCGGCGGCATGAGCTATCTCGCGCTGGATCATTACTTTGCGCGGCTGCGCATGCCGCAACTGCGCACCCAAGACTTTGCACAAACGGATGGCGTGCCGCCGGATGGGCATCCGCTGGCCGACCATCTGTATCAACGCCAGCTCGATAGCTTTATGACGCTGAGCGCGGTGAAGTTTGTGGCCTGGTCTTTAGCAAGCGACAAATCTGGCTGGTTTAGCAAAGGCGTGAGCCGCATGACCAAAGAGGGCGAGTTCGCCAAGCTGAAGGCCAGCATCGATGGCGGCGTGCCAGCCACACTGGGGCTAATTACGGCGCACGACTTGGCGCACTTGGGCAGCAACCACCAGGTGATTGCGTATGGCTACGAGGAAACGCCCGCCGCGCAAACGGTCTACATCTACGATGTGAACTATGCCGACCGTGAACTGGCTTTGGTTTCTGGGCGCGGCCTGTTAGGTTGGCGGCAAGATGATGGTGCGCTGAAGCTGCATCTGGAATGGCGCGGTTGGTTTGTGCAGGATTACAGCCCCAAGCGCCCACCTGCGAATTTGGATGCGCCGACGATTGCATCGCGCAGCGCGCGCACAAAAAGTGTGGCGCGCACAAAGGCCAGCCGCAAAGCGCGCAAGGCTTCGGCTGCGCTGTGGGTCACGCTGAACCGCATCACCTTTAACAACGATGAAGATGGCGAAGCGACGGACGCAGTAGCGTTGGAGTTCAACATCGGTGGGCAAACGTGGCGCTGGCCCAGCAGTGGCTTGAAGACGGTGGAGGATGGCAAACGTTACCGCCTCAACAAGACGTTTGAGGTAACGCTGGCTGCTGGCGAAACGCTTGAGATATCTGCGCGTCCGGCGCTTTCCGAGGCACATTGGAGCGCCCTCAACGATGGCTTGTTGGAGAGTGAAGACGCGCGTTTAGACGATGAAGTGACGGGCGTGATTCAAGACCGCTTTACAGCCAAAGAGCGCTGGGGCGTGGGTGAACACGCCACGCGCAGCAGTGGCGCGGGCGGGGCGTATACGGTGGTGTACGGCATTTCGACCCCCGACCCCTAAAGGGGAGTCGCCGAATTTGGTAAGCAGTTCCTCATTTGTAATGAAATGAGAAACTTAAAGAGAACATCAGCGACTCCCCTTTAGGGGTCGGGGGTTCTCCGCCCGCCGTATACTCGCCGCATGGCTACTAATCACGGCTTTGAACTTATTCGCGAAGAACGCATCGCAGAAATCAACTCCCTCGCACGAATTTATAAACACGTTAAGACCGGCGCAGAATTTGTCTCGGTGCTAAACGACGACGAGAACAAGAGCTTTGGCATCGCTTTTGCCACGCCCTGGAACGACAGCACCGGCATCGCCCACATCATGGAGCACAGCGTGCTGTGCGGCTCGCGCAAATATCCCCTCAAAGAGCCGTTTATCGAGCTGGCCAAAGGCTCGCTCAACACGTTCCTGAACGCCATGACCTACCCCGACAAAACGGTGTACCCGGTGGCAAGCCAGAACACGCAGGATTTGTATAACCTGGTGGATGTGTATCTGGACAGCGTGTTCTACCCCAGCATTACGGAGAACACGTTGAAGCAAGAGGGCTGGCACTACGACCAGGAAAGCAAAGACGCGCCGATGATTTTTAAGGGTGTGGTGTTCAACGAGATGAAGGGCAATTATTCATCGCCCGATAGCTTAATCGGACGGACCAGCCAGTGGGTGTTGTTCCCCGACAACGAATATGGCGTAGATAGCGGCGGCGACCCGAAGGTGATTCCGACGTTGACCTATGCCACGTTCAAGAAATTCCACGAGACGTATTACCACCCCAGCAACAGCAAGATTTGGTGGTACGGCGATGATGATGCGGACAAACGCTTGGCCTATTTGGATTCGTGGCTGCGCGAGTTTGACCCGATTGAGATTGACGCCAAAGTGAAATTGCAGCCACGCTTTACCGAGCC
>JAYTNY010000477.1:0-6357 GCA_043748055.1 Roseobacter sp. | reverse complement strand
GGAGAGAACAAGGAATTACGATGACAAAAATTGCTGTGTTTGGCGCGGGCGGCAAAATGGGCTTGCGCGCCGTGGACAAACTGATTGCGCAGCCGGAGTACGACGTGCTGTGCGTGGAGGTGGGCGAGCGTGGCATGGCCCGTTTGCACGAGCGTGGGCTGACCGTGACGCCATCGACCCAAGCCGCCAGCCAGGCCGATGTGTTGGTGCTGGCTGTGCCGGATGCGTTGATTGGCGCGATTGCGCGTGAGGTGGTGCCCAGTATGAAAGCAGGCGCGATGCTGATGCTGCTGGACCCGGCGGCGGCCCACGCAGGCGAGTTGCCGCTGCGTGCGGATATCGCCTACTTCATCGCCCACCCCTGCCACCCGCCGCTGATTAACGACGAAGTAGGCGAGGCCCGCCGCGATTTCTTTGGCACCATTGCCAAGCAGCACATGGTGTGCGCGCTGATGCAAGGCAGCGACGCCGATTACGTTGCAGGCGAGGCCGCCTCGCGCCTGATCTTTGCGCCGGTGATGAATGCCTATCGCGTGACTGTTGAGCAGATGGCGATTTTGGAGCCAGCGCTAGTAGAGACGACGTTGATTGCATGCCTGGTGATGATGAAAGAAGCGATTGACGAAGCCGTGAAACGTGGCGTGCCCGCCGAGGCCGCGCACGAATTTGCGATGGGACATATCAACGTGGCGGTGGGGGTGTTGTTTGCCAACAGCGGTGGCGTGTTCTCGGATGGCGCGCTGGTGGCCATTGAACGCGGCAAGCAGATGCTGTTTAAGGATGACTGGAAACGCATCTTTACGGCGGAGAGCGTGATGGCGCAGGTGAAAGAAATCGTGGGGAAAGGTTGAAGGATGAAACTGGGGATTAGCAGCTACACCTACCCCTGGGCCGTTGGCGTGGGGGATGAGGTGCCGAGCGTGCGACTGAACTCGCACGATTTGTTGGCGCGGGCGCAGGCGTTGCACGTGCAGGTGTTGCAACTGGCGGATGGGCTGGACTTGCACGCGTTGAGCGCGAACGAGCTAGATGCTATTTTGCACAAGGCCGATGCGTTGGGGATTGCATTAGAGGTGGGCACACGCGCCACAACGCGCCAACAGATTTTGGATTACGTGGCTGTGGCGCAACGCTTGC
Organism: Roseobacter sp.; assembly: GCA_043748055.1. Lineage (GTDB taxonomy): Bacteria > Chloroflexota > Anaerolineae > J036 > Brachytrichaceae > JANMVQ01. Next base: position 5,220 of record JAYTNY010000477.1, on the reverse strand, counting down.
GCTCGCCGTTTTTGCGCGTCATTCTGCGCACTGCCCACCATGCCCTGAGTGTGGCCGAGATGATTGAGTTGATTCGAGAGGCGTTGCCGGAGTTGCGGCGGAGCAACGTGGTGCTGGCCATCGAAACGCACGAAAGCCTATTGGCCAAAGAACTGCGCAACATAGTAGAGCAAACCGACCCGCGTTGGGTGGGCGTGGTGTTCGACACGGCCAACTCGCTGGGCTGCTTTGAGACGGCGGAGAGGGTGTTTGCTGAGTTAAAAGATTACATCGTGAATTTTCATGCCAAAGATGTGACGACCCGGCGCAGCGGGCACAGCCTGGGCTTTGTGATTGAGGGCACACCTGCTGGGCAAGGCAAGATTGATTTGCCGGGGCTAATCGCCGCGACGCGCAAGCTGCCTCACGATTGCAATGTGATTGTGGAGCATTGGGTTCCCAGCGCAGGCACGCTGGCCCAGACGTTGGCCAAAGAGCAAGCGTGGGCTGAGCAGAGCGTGCGTTATTTGTGGGGGCTGGTGAAAGACGCGTAATTCTGGCCTTTGTTTCTTTGCATCTTCGTGTTAAAACCTGCACATGAGTTCTTACAGAGTATTGGTGGCCTCGCGTTCGTTTGGCAAGGCCAACCCGGATGTTTTTGAGCGCCTTAAAACCGCTGGCGCGGAAATAGTGCCCAACCCATTAGAACAAGCGCCCACCGAAGCCGACATGATTAGCCTCATCAAAGATGTGGATGTGTTGATTAGCGGCACCGAGCCGGTGAGCAAGCGCGTGTTGGCAGCGGCGAACAAGCTCAAAGGCATTGCCAAGCATGGCGTGGGCTACGAGAACATTGACCTGGTGGCGGCCAAAGCCAAAAAGATTCCGGTTGCCATTGCGGGCGGGACGATTACCAACAGCGTAGCCGACATGACGATGGGCCTGCTGCTGGCGCTGGCTCGCAAAATTCCGGCGGGAGACCGCGCCGTGAAAGCAGGCCGCTGGCCGCGTGCGGTGGGCATAGAACTAACGGGCAAGACCCTGGGCATTGTGGGCCTGGGCCAAATAGGCAAGGCGTTGTGCAAGCGGGCCAAAGGTTTTGAGATGAACGTGATTGCTTGCGATACTGTGCAAGACAAGGCTTTTGCAAAGCAGTGGGATGTTCAATATGTCGAGTTGGAAGCGCTGATCAAAACAGCCGACTTCATCTCGCTGCATGCGCCAGGGAGCAAAGAGACGCGCAGGCTGATGAACAGCGAGCGACTGGCGATGATGAAGCCGACCGCGTATCTCATCAACACCGCCCGTGGCGAACTGATTGACGAGGGCGCGCTGTATGTGGCGCTGAAGCGCAACCAGCTAGCGGGTGCCGCGCTGGATGTGTTTGAGGAAGAACCGCCCGGCATGAACCCGCTCTTTGAGCTGGACAACTTCATTGCTGCGCCGCACAGTGCAGGCCAAACCAAAGAAGGCCTGCGCGCGATGGGCGAGATTACTTGCGACAACGTGCTGAAGATGCTGCGCGGCGAAGAGCCGTTGCATAGGGTTGCGTAGTCGTGACCACTACGGCGTCGGTTTCCATGTGGTCGGTGCTGTCAACGCGCCCCATCTTTCGGCGTGTTTGGCTCGGCGAGCTTGTCTCGGCGTTTGGCGATACGCTGACCTGGCTGGCGTTGGCTTGGTTTGTGTTGGAGCTGACCAACAGCGGCGCAGCGGTGGGCGGCGTGTTGCTGTGCTTTGCGTTGCCGTCCTTGTTTACGGGCGCGCTCATCGGCAAGCTGTTGGATCGCTATCAGCCGCGCACCATCATGCTGATCGACAACGTGGGGCGCGGCCTCATCAGTGCGGCCATTCCGGCCTTGTTTGTGTTGGGTGTGTTGCAGCTTTGGATGGTGTACGCGTTAGCCATTTGTGCAGGCGCTCTTTCACCGGCCACGCGCATCGGCTCGCGCTTGCTGGTGCCGTGGCTCGTGGCCGATCACGAGTTAGAAGTTGGCAACGCCGCACTCTCGCTCACAGGGCAATTGCCCACCGTGCTTGGCCCGGCGCTGGCCGGGGTGCTGGTGGCAACCTGGGGCGCGGTTAGTGCTTTAGCGCTGGATGCACTCAGTTTTTTTGTGTTGGCGTGGGCGCTGTTGGTCGTGCCGAATATTCAGCGTAAGCCAGCCGAATTGCAAAATAAATCGGCGTTTAGCTTGGATGTGTTTCGCCAGTTCAAGTTGCTGGCTGTGCTGTTCTGCGTGTCGGGCAGCTTCTTCTTTGCCTATGGCCCACTGGAGGCCGCGCTGCCTGTTTTGGTGAAGACGCAGTTGCACACCGATGCCAGCGGCTATGGCCTGCTGTGGTCGGCGTGCGGGTTGGGCATGGTATTGGGCGGCCTGGCTACCAGTTGGCTGGCGCGGCGTGGGCGCATCGGGGCCATGTTGTGTCTTATCTCGGTGGGATGGGGCATTTGCCAAATGCTGATTGCACTCTCGCCTGCGTTGGTGTTTGCGATGGCGGCGATGCTGGTGGGTGGTGTCATTTGGGGGCCTTACTTGGCGCTGGAGGCGAGTTTGATTCAGCGCATTGTGCCCGCCGAGCAGCATGGGCGCGTGTTTGGCTTGCGCGCATCGTTGCTCACGCCCACTGCGCCGCTGGGCACGGCATTGGGTGGCGCTATGCTCAGCGCATTGCCCGCGCAGCAAGTGATTGTGTTGGGCGCGTTGTTGTGCATGGGCGTTGGGCTGGTGGCGCTGGCGTTTGGGCCATTGCGCAACGCCGGTGCTTTGCAAGAGGGCTATTAAACGATGCAACTACTCAGTGTGAATATTGGGAAAGCGCAACCCTTTGTAGCCAAGTCGGTTGGCCAAACAGGTATCTTTAAGCAACCTGTGGCCGAGCCGGTTTGGGTGAGCCAACTGGGTTTGGATGGTGACGACATTTGTGACACAGACAGCCACGGCGGGGCAGACCAGGCGGTATATGTGTTTGGCAAGCCGGACTATGCGTGGTGGTCGCTTAAGATTGGCCGCGAGTTAAGCCCTGGCACGTTTGGTGAGAACCTGACCTTTAGCGATCTAGAGAGCGCGCAATTTTCGGTTGGGGATCGCCTGCATTTGCAACAAGTTGTTTTGGAGGTTACATCTCCGCGCATTCCGTGTGTCACGCTGGCGACACGCATGGGCGATCCGGCTTTCCTCAAAAAGTTTCGCGAGGCTGAGCGCCCAGGTTTGTAGTGCCGTGTTATTTGCCCTGGCTTGGTGCAGGCGGGCGAGAGCGCTACATGGGAAAGATACGCAGGCCCCACGGTTACTGCCATCGAAATGTTCCGTGACTTTTACGAGCCGGACCAAAGCGAGGCCAACTTACGTCGACATCTTGCTGCACCCATTTGCCTGCGGGGGCGAGTAGAAAAAGAAGCGCAGTTACGTCTGCTTAAAGAGGGCTAACAGACTCATGCCACGCATACTCAAATCCGACCTGTTCGCCACGCTGCCCCCCGAATGGCCCACCGACCCGTTGCTGCATATTCAGGAATTGGTAAAAGCCGATGGGCGCAAAGTAGTGGTGCTGGATGACGACCCCACTGGCACGCAAACCGTGTACGGCGTGCCGGTGCTGACCGAGTGGGGCGTGGATGCGCTGGTCGCTGAGTTGAGCAACGACCTGCCGTGCTTTTATATTCTTACCAACTCTCGCGCCATGCCCTTGTCCGCCGCGCAAGCCATCAACACAAGCATTGGGCAAAATTTGGCGCAGGCCATGCGTATAGCCAAACGCGATGTGGCCCTGATGAGCCGCAGCGACAGCACCTTGCGCGGCCACTACCCCGGCGAGGTGGATGCACTGCAACAAGCGGTGTTTGGCGCTGCCCAATGCCCCATTATTCTGGCCCCTGCGTTTTTTGCGGGCGGGCGCTACACCATTGGTGATGTGCATTACGTGAGTGATGGGATGTGGCTAACCCCTGCTAGCGAAACCGAGTTTGCTAGAGACAAAGCGTTTGGCTACACCCAGTCCAACTTAATGGCGTGGGTGGAGGAGAAGACGGGCGGGCATGCCAAAGCTGAGGACGTTGTCTCGATCTCGATAGAGGATTTGCGCGAGGGCGGGCCGGACGCGGTGGTGCGGCGTTTGCAGCAGTTGCTCCCATCCAGCGTGTGCATTATCAATGCGGCCAGCGAGCGGGATTTGGCAATAGCTGTTGAGAGCTTGTTGCTGGCGGAACGTCGCGGTAGCCGGTTTGTGTTTCGTTGCGCGGCCTCGTTGGTGCAAATGCGGGCGGGTATTGCACCAAAGCCGTTGTTGACGCGGGCATTTGTACTCCCCTCTCCCGTTCCGACGGGAGAGGGGCTGGGGGCGAGGGTAGGTGGCCTCATCATCGTCGGTTCGTATGTGCCCAAAACGTCGGGGCAGGTGGCGGCATTGCTGCAAACGGGTGTGAACAACATTGCAGTGAACGTCGGCAGGCTACTGGATGCTGCCACACAGCAAGCTGAAATCAATCAGGCCACCTATCAAGCCAACACCCATTTACAGCGCGGCGAAGATGTAGTGATTTACACCAGCCGCGAATTAATTGCGGGCAGCGACGCCGAGAGCAGCCTCGCTATCGGCAATCGTGTCTCGGAAAGCTTGGTTGCCATCGTGCGGGGTATCTCGCAGAGGCCGCGCTACATTCTGGCCAAAGGCGGCATCACCTCCAGCGATATTGCCGCAAAGGGACTGGGTGTGAAGCGCGCGATGGTGCTGGGCCAGGTGTTGCCCGGCGTGCCGGTCTGGCAACTTGGACCAGAGACAAAATATCCTGGCACGCCCTACATTGTCTTTCCCGGTAACGTGGGCAACGAAACAGCACTGGCAGATGTGATGACACTGTTGATTGCATGACGATTGAATCAGAATAGACCTCTTGCAAAAGTCCATTCGCACGCGGCGCTTGTAGGGGCGTTGCACGCAACGCCCCTACTTTTGCAAGAGGTCTAATGAATAACATTGTTACATTATGATAAAGTTGTAACGGCTGAAATGTGTGGTTGTTTCTTTTGACGGTACGTTCGTGATCTTCAATGCTCTATTCGCCTTATTCGTGGTTGAACGATCTGTATGCCAGGAAATTATGTTGTGTTGAATGACGAAGAGGATGGATAGGAGGATATCGTGCAGACTCGAAGAGTTTATCGGGAGTACCGTGGCTCGCTGGATGGCTCGCTGGTCGAACAGCCCCACCCCCCCCCACAATATAAAACGCTAACAACA
>JAYTNY010000476.1:0-3956 GCA_043748055.1 Roseobacter sp. | reverse complement strand
ACGCATGTTCTTCAAGCAGATGGGTGCGGCTGCCACAGACCACGCCGCCCGCACGCCCTACACCGTTGCGCTGTCTTCGGGCGAGGCCAACGCCATTTTCGAGCGCGCCCTGCGTGGCAAGCGCGATGAGCAGGATGCCACGCGCTTCACCGGCCACATGCTAATGGAGATGGCCCGCATGAGCATTGACGATGGGCTGGTGATGCAACTGCACGTCGGCTCGCACCGCAACCACAACGGTCTGGTGGCTAAACAGTTTGGGCGAGACAAAGGGGATGATATTCCCATCGCTACCGATTACACCCACAACCTGCTGCCACTGCTAAATGCGTTTGGCAACGATGTGCGCCTGGGCCTCATTTTGTTTACGTTGGATGAGACGACCTATGCCCGCGAGTTGGCTCCGCTGGCGGGCCACTACCCGGCGGTCAAACTCGGCCCACCCTGGTGGTTTTACGACAGCGTCAACGGCATGCGGCGCTATTTTGATTTGGTGATGGAGACGGCCAGCATCTACAACACCGCTGGCTTTAACGATGACACGCGCGCCTTCTGTTCCATCCCCGCCCGCCACGATGTGTGGCGGCGTTGCGCTTGCGATTGGTTGGCTGGTTTGGTTGTCAGCGGGCAGCTTGATGAAGATGCCGCCAGTGAGATGGCGCACGAGATGAGCTACGGGCTGGCGAAGCGGGCGTACCGGCTGTGAGCAGCTGGCGATCATTTGGCATCTTGTAGGCAAGCATCAGCCATTCCGCAGCCAAGCAGTTTTGATAATTTAGCCTCATTTGGCATCCTCAGCTAAAATCGGCAGGCCGAAAGGCGCAATTAAATTGGTTTATAGCCGATTGAAACCGGTTTCATTTTAGATTATTCAGTTTCGTCAAAAGGGCGCGTCGCAGTGCAAAACTGCTACCCCCGCGCCAAAATCCAGGAGGAAAAATCGTGTCGTCTAACGAAGTAGTCATTGATTCGCTCACCAGCCTGCTGCCCAAACGTATTAACAAACTAGGCGAGTTGGCCTACAACCTGTGGTGGACATGGAAGCCCGAAGCCCAGTCGCTCTTCCAATATATTGACTCGGTTCTATGGGAGAGCGTGTATCACAACCCAATCAAACTGTTGCGCGGCGTGCCACGCAAAACGTTGACCGCCCTGGCCAAAGACAAGCGGTTTGTGGAGGCTTACGACCGCGTGATGAACGACTTCGCGGCTTACATGACCGCGCCAACCCAGCGCACGACCTGGTATCACAAAGCGCATGGCTCGTGGCGCGGGTCGGTGGCGTATTTCTCGTTCGAGTTTGGCTTGCATGAGGTGCTGCCCATGTATGCCGGTGGCCTGGGCATTCTGGCGGGCGACCATCTTAAAGAAGCCAGCGACATTGGCCTGCCGCTGGTCGGCGTGGGCTTCTTGTATTTGCAAGGTTATTTTCGCCAACGCATCACCGAAGACGGCTGGCAAGAGGCGATTAACGAGCCGCTGGATTTCGACCAGATGCCGATTACGCAGGTGTGCGATGACAACGGCGACCCGGTGACGGTGCATATAGACATCGCGGGCCGCGCCATTTATTTCCATGTGTGGAAGGCGCAAGTGGGCCGCGTGCCGCTGTATTTGTTGGATACGGATTTGCCAGAGAACCGCCCGCAAGACCGCGTGCTGACGCAACGCTTGTATAGCCCAGACCCCGACACGCGCATCAACCAGGAGATTGTGTTAGGCATCGGCGGCGTGCGGGCGCTGCGGGCCTTGAACATTAACCCAGCCGTGTGGCACATGAACGAGGGCCATCCTGCTTTCAGTGTGCTGGAGCGTGCCCGTGAACTCATCCAAAACAAGAAAATGACGTTTGCGCAGGCGCAGGCGCAAATTGTGAAGACGACGGTTTTCACCACACACACGCCGGTGCCAGCGGGCAACGACCAGTTCCCCGTGTGGCAAATTGATAAGCACCTGAACGGCTATTGGAACGAGCTAAACATGACCCGCGATGAGTTCGTAGCCATTGGCGACGAAGGCGGCAGCTTTGGCATGACCCCATTGGCCCTGCGCATGAGCAGCAAAGCCAACGGTGTAAGCCAACTGCACGGCGATGTGGCGCAGGAGATGTGGCAGTGGATGTACCCCAATCAGCCCACACCCATTAGGTACATTACCAACGGCGTACACACCTTTACCTGGCTGGGCCGCCGCAACCGCCGGTTGATGGATGAATACCTGGGCAGCAAGTGGACCGACAAGCTGGACGATACCGAGATGTGGCAGCAGTTCCGTGAGGTGCCGGACGACCAGCTTTGGACGGTGCGCAAGCACTACAAGCGCCGCCTGAGTGACTTTATGCGCGACCGCGCCCGCCGCAAGTGGGTGACGCACACCCAGCACCCGGTGCAGACCATCGCCTCGGGCTTGCTGCTCGATCCACTAGCGCTGACCATTGGCTTTGCCCGCCGCTTCGCCACCTACAAACGCGCCTCGCTGATTCTGCGAGACATCCCGCGTTTGTTGAAGTTGCTGAACGACCCGTTGCGTCCGGTGCAAATTCTTTACGCTGGCAAAGCGCACCCCAACGACGAGCCAGGCAAGCGCTTGATCCAAGAGTTGTATCGCACGATCAAGAACGCCGACACAGCCGGGCGCATGGTTTTCATCGAGGACTATGACATGAACGTGGCCCGCTACCTGGTGCAAGGTGTGGATGTGTGGATGAATACGCCCCGCCGCCCGTACGAGGCCAGCGGCACCAGCGGCATGAAGGCCGCCCTAAACGGCGGCATCAACTTCAGCATTTTGGATGGCTGGTGGCGCGAGAGTTACAACGGCAAGAACGGCTGGGCCATTGGCGAAGAGCGCGTGTACGACAACACCGATGCGCAAGACCAGGCCGACAGTGAAAGCCTGTTCGACATTCTGGAGAACCAGATTGTGCCGCTGTATTACGACCGCGACGACGATGGCACCCCTCACGCGTGGCTGGAGTGGGTAAAAGAAAGCATGATTACCGTTGCGCCGCAGTTTAGTACGCGCCGCATGGTGAAGCAATACGCCAACGAGATGTATGCGCCGTTGATGGAGGGGTAGGCTTCCGGTATTACGTAAATCGTAGGGGCGCAGCATTGCTGCGCCCCAGTTGCTTTTCCGAGCGATTAGGTCAAGGGCGTGCGTTTTGGCTTGGCATCAGGATTTTCTTCATCCAACGCCCATTGCATCGAGTTGTCCTCAATGTATCTTCGCGTGGCTTCTAATTCGCGTTGATTGCGAATAATGCGGTCATGGTAGTTGCGTTGCCAGACCGTTGCGCCCGATGTGTTGCGTAGTTGGTTGATCTGTTTGGCAACGGCAGATTTGTACGAGCGAACTATGGCACCCAGCGAACCAGGGGTAACGCCGATCTGATGAGGCTTGCGTTCGCCGTCGTAGGGGCGCAGCACTGCTGCGCCCCTACCATCGTCTTGCGTGACCTCATTCGTTAGCGCGTCGGCCACGATGACGACGATGCCATGGATGTGGTTGGGCATGATCACAAACGCATCCAACTCAACATGTAGAAAATGGTCGGGAATGGTTTGCCAACTTGCTTCGGCAATTTGACCGAAGGAATTCAAGTTCATCGCATCCTGAACTACCTCGCCAAAAACACAAAGGCGGTTGTCCGTACAAATCGTAACGAAATACGCAGCAGATTGGGTGTAGTCCCAACTTTGCAACCGCACTGAGCGGCGGTTGCAAGTTGGATCAGGTTTGTTGTTCACCATCACCGACAAAGATCACCCCGCCGTCAACAACTGCTTTAGCAAATCTCCGCTCTGCCCGTTTGTCCCCGGAATCAATGTCACGTTGCCGTTGCCTTCAATCAGCTTCTCCAGCTCCAACGCATCAAACATGGCCTTCAGCACATCGGGGTCTTTGCTGATTTCTTGGAGCGCCGCGCCTACAATGGTTGGGCGCAGGGCTTTGGC
>JAYTNY010000475.1:0-19484 GCA_043748055.1 Roseobacter sp. | reverse complement strand
TGGGGCAGCGCGCTCTCGTTTAGCGCAGGCGTGCAGGTGGCCTTTGCCAGCAGCAGTGCCGTGTTGATTGAATACTCGCTGGGCGCAAACCCCATGCTGCGCGAAATGGCCGCAGAGCCGTTTGAGATTGCGGACGGCATGATCTCGGCACCGACACGGCCTGGGCTGGGTGTGACACCGAGGCAGGAGTTTGTGGAGAAATATCGGAAGGAGGTTTGAAGGTGTGCAGGTTAGTAAGGTTTGAAGGTTTGTAACAAACGCCAACCTTCAAACTTTAACAACCTTCCAACTTGATTATGAACGTTCAACAAATTCATCACGTCACCGTCATCGTAGATGACTTGGAGAAGGCCTGCGCGTTTTACGAGGAGGTGTTGGGGCTGGAGCCGTTGCCGACGATTAACCTGGACTTTCCGGCGCAGTTTTTTAAGGTGGGCGAGCGCCAGCAGTTGCATGTGACCGAATGGCGTGACGAGCATTCTTTTCGTGGGCATGTGTGTTTTCAGATAGACGAATTTATGCCGCTGTTTACAAAGGCGAAGGCATTGGGCGTTTTGGATACTGAGCCGTGGGGCAAGGCGCGCATGTTGCCGGATGGCGCGATGCAGATGTTTTTGCGCGATCCTGCTGGCAACCTGTTGGAAATTTCGTGCAAGCCGGGGACGTTTGTGGATGCCAGTGTGTTCGCCGATGCGCAAGTGGAGCCGGAGAAAAGCATTTACCGCAGTGGGCGCAACGACCCGCGTGGCAAGCGGCGCGCGGCGGTGGGCGGAGTGACGAGCATTAACAGCAGTGGCGATTGAATACGAAATGGAGGCCGAGGCTTTAGCCGGTTAGTCACTCAGCGAGATACAAACTTGCAGTTGATGTCGTAACCGGCTAAAGCCTCGGCCTCCGAGAACGCGAATGATTTTGTTGTTGGAGACGGTTCATGTGGATGCACATGCAACTTTGGCTGCGCAGGGCGATGTGGTGCTGGCAGAGACAGCAGATACGGCGTTGGCCGCTGCACAAAAAGGCAATGTGCAAGCCATCCTGACGCGTGGCAAGGGCAAGATTGTGCGTGAGTTGATGCAAGCCTGTGGCAGTAGCTTGAGAGCGGTATGCCGTTGTGGCGCAGGTGTGGATACGGTGGATGTGATAGCGGCGCGTGAACTGGGTGTGCCGGTGATTTATGCACCCGGCATCAACGCGGCGACGGTGGCGGAACACACGCTGATGTTGATGTTGGCGATTACGCGTAAGGCGTTTGGGTTGATGCGCGAGGTGAAGGCAGGCAATTGGGCTATTCGCAACAGCAACGAGGGCGTGGAGTTGCGTGGCAAGGCATTGGGCGTTGTGGGGTTGGGCGCGATTGGGCGCGAGGTGGCGCTGCGGGCGCAGGCGTTCGGGATGCGGGTTTTGTCTTTCAGCCGCACGAGCAAGACGACACGAGAAGACCTGCTACGCGAGAGCGATGTGATTAGCTTGCATCTGCCGCTGACGGATGCGACACGCGGCTGGTTGGGTGCTAGTGAGTTTGCGCAGATGAAGCGCGGCGCGTTTCTCATCAACACCAGCCGGGGCGCGGTGATTGACAAAGCGGCGTTAAAAACGGCGTTGCAAGATGGCACGCTGGCGGGCTTTGCCGGTGATGTGTTTGATCCGCAGCCGCCCACAAGGGATGACCTGACATTTGTAAACGATGACCGCGTGATTCTGACCCCGCACGTGGCTGGCCTGACCGACACGACTTACAGAGAAGTATGTTTATTTTGTGCCAGAAATGTGCTGGCCGTGGTGCGCGGCGAGCAGCCGGAAGTAAAAAGTGTGTTCTAGAGTTAGCGGGTTTACAGGTTTATACGTTCCTGAACTTGCCAACTTTATAAACTTTAAGAACTTGAAGAATGAACTTGATAAGGAGTAACCCAAGATGATTGTTTCGATGCACAACTGGATGCGGGCCGAGCCAGTGGAGACCACGATTCGGCGATTGGCGAAGTATGGCTACGATGCCATTGAAATCAGCTACGACAGCGTGGTGCTTTCGCCGGGGGCGCCGGGCATCCCCGCCGTGCGCAAGCTGTTGAAAGACAACAAAATCAAGTGCTATGGCTCCATCAGCCTGATGTTTGCCGGGCGCGATTTGCTGCACAAGAGCGCGAAGGTGCGCGAGAGCAGCGTGCAGTATTTGAAGGACTGCATCAACATGGTGAGCGAACTGGGCGGCAAGGTGATGAGCATTGTGCCCAGCGAGGTGGGCAAGGTGAAGGCGATGGCCTCGCCGGAACAAGAATGGCAGTGGGCGGTAGAAGGCTTAAAAGAGGTGCATGGCTTTGCGAAGGGCAAAGGCGTAAAGATGGCGCTGGAGCCGTTGAACCGCTTTGAGACGAATTTCTTAAATCGAGCTGACCAGGCGCTGACGCTGGCGAAGGCCGTTGCGCCGGATTGTGGGGTGTGCATCGACATCTATCACATGAACCAGGAAGAGGCCGATGTATACAAAGCAATCGAAAACTGCGGCAAGCGCATTTATGATTTTCATGTGGCCGATAACAATCGCATGGCCTGCGGTATGGGCCAACTGAATTGGAAGAAGCTGATTGCGACGCTGGACAGCGTGGGTTACAAAGGCTCGCTGACGGTAGAGTTTGTGCCGCCGATTGACCGCACACCTGCCAACCCCTACAAAAATGCGTTGGCCGCAGCAGACAAGTCGTTGACGAAAGAGCAGCTCAAGTTTATTGAGGATCATGGCTCAGGCGTACTCAGCGAAGAGTTTTATTCGTGGTTAGTGGAGACGAGCGTGAAGACGTTGCGCAAGTACATGAAGTAAGTATGTCATGCGTCTTTCGTCTTGCGTTGGGAACGCAGCGCAACCAACGCAAGACGCATGACGAAACACGCAACATGGAAACTTTGACACGCGAAGCAACGCTGCGGTGGTTGCGCCACTACGCCGAGTTGATCTCGATCAACAAAATGCGCCTGACTGAGTTGGACTCGGAGATTGGCGATGGCGACCACGGCGCGAACATGCAGCGCGGCATGCAGGCCGTGCTTACGCGGCTGGCCGGGGTGGCCGACAAAGATATTGGCAGTGTGTTTAAGATGATTGGCACGACGTTGGTGGCAACCGTGGGTGGCGCAGGCGGCCCGCTGTTTGGCACGTTGTTTGTGCAGATGGGCAACGCGACGTTGGGCAAACGCGAGCTGACCTTGCCAGATTGGGCGGCTGCATTGCAAGCAGGTGTAGAGGGCGTGATGTTGCGTGGCAAAGCACAGCCCGGCGAGAAGACCATGATTGACGCGCTGATGCCAGCCTTAACCTCGTTGCAACGTAATGCTGCCGATGGTGAGAGCCTGACGGTTGCGTTGCCGCAATCGGTGCAGGCGGCGGCGCTAGGCACAGAAGCCACTGCGACCATGATTGCTAGCAAAGGCCGCGCCAGTTATTTGGGCGAGCGTTCGTTGGGGCATGTAGACCCTGGTGCAACCTCGGCGTTTTTGTTGTTGAAGGCGATGTTGGCAATCTTGTGAAATGCAACCGATAACACCCTTGCCTAATCTGCCTGCCCTTAAAGCAGCCTGGGAAACTTTTGTGCAAACAGCCCAACTGCCTGCGCAAGCCGACCCGCTGGTGTTGCGCTCGTGGAAGCGCTGCGCGCCGTTGTTGAACGCGCAGGGCTTGCCGCGTTGGGCCTACCTCAGCGACGACGTGTTGCCGCTGACGTTGCAGCAACACGAGTTGCTGTGTTCGCTGGCCCGCCCACTCATAGAGGATGTGCATCAATCCATCGAGAACACCGATGCGTTTATTGCCCTGACGGATGCGACAGCCTGCGTGTTGGATGTGCTGGGCGATTTTGCCGCGCTGGACTTCATCGTAGGGTTGGGCATGCGGCAGGGTGCCTTTTTGGATGAGGCCCGCACGGGCACACAGGCCTTCTCTGTCGCTTTGGCCGAGGGCACAACGGCGTACATCGTTGGCCCAGAACACTATTTGCAGTGCTTCCATTCAATCAGTTCAGTAGCCGCACCCATTCACGATGCGGATGGCCGCCCGTTGGGAACGATTGGCATCATCAGCACCTCCGTCCGTAGCGACCCATATTTGCTGGGCATTGTGGTGGCGATGGCAAAGGCGATTGAAAGCCAACTGCGCGCGGATTGGTTTGTGCGCGAGGCGAACACCCGCGCTACCGAACTGAATGGCGTGCTGGATGCCATGTCCGATGGCGTGCTGGCCTGGACGGCGAATGGCTTGGTGACGCACCTCAACGATCAGGCCGGGCGGTTGTTGGGGCTGGCCCCGGCAGCAGTAGTAGGGCGGCGCTATCCGGAGTTTATGCAATTGCCGCACAGCGTGGTGCAGGCGTCGGCGCGCAACGAGGCGCTGAACGACGCCGAGATTCACATTGATGTAAATGGCAAACCGCACGAGTGCCTGGCCAGCCTGCGCACGGTGTCCAGCGAGGGCGAGATGCCCGCCACGCACATCCTCACGTTAAAGCCGATTGAGCAGGTGCGGCGTTTGGTGCAACAACTGCTAGGCGCACAGGCGCGCCTAACGCTGGACGACATCGTGGGGCATGGTTTGGCTGCGCGTCGCATCCGCAAGCAGGTGCTGAAGGCGGCGGTGGCTACGGGCTGCGTGGTGTTGATGGGTGAGAATGGCACCGGCAAGAACTCGTTGGCGCGGGTCATTCACAACAGCAGCCCACGTGCCAGCGGGCCATTTCTCGCAATTAACTGCCGCGCCTTGCCCAGCGGCTTGGCGGTGAGCGAGTTGCTGGGCATCGAGTCTCTTGCGTCCGGCCAACCCAGCAAGTTTGAGCTGGCGCATGGTGGCACCTTGTTTTTGGAAGATGTAGACGCATTGCCGCTGGACGCGCAATCCGCATTGTTAAACATTTTGGAGACCGGTGAGGTGATTCGGTTGGGTGGCACACGCGTGATTCCAGTGAATGTTCGCGTGATGGCGGCCTCCGATTTGGACTTGGAGGTATTGGGCGAAGAAGGCGCGTTTCGAGCCGATCTATTCTTCCGCCTCAGCACATTTGTGATGGCGCTGCCGCCATTGCGTGAGCGCCCCGAGGACATTCCCTTGTTTTTAGAGCGGTTGCTGGCGCGATTGGCTGCGCAGCTCGGCCACACGTTGACCATCGCGCCGGAGGCCAAAGCCATGTTGTGTAGCTACCCCTGGCCGGGCAACGTGCGCGAGTTGGAGGCGATGGTGGAGCGTGCGGCTCTGCGCAGCGAGGAGGGTGTGATTCATCTGGCAGATTTGCCCGATGCGCTGCGCAACCGCCGCGCCAAAGTGCCGCGCAAGATTGCCAGCGCCCCGGTGCGTGGCATGCTAGAGGCCGAGCGCGATGCCATTTTGACAGCAGGCCGCGCTGCGCAGGGCAATTTGCAGCAGACAGCGCAGTTATTGGGCATTGGCCGCACCACGCTGTGGCGCAAGATGAAAGAGATGCGGTTGATGGCCGGGGACTTTGTGCAAGTGGCATGAGATGGCGAGAGGTGGTGCGCTGAGATGTTTCATTGTGAAACAGGTTGTCGGTGGACTGATGTTTCAAAATGAAACAATTCTCGCGATGTGTTTGACGCACTTACGTTTGCGCACTAAGCTCACGATTAATACCCTGTGATTGCGGCACTGGTTCACAGAGCCTATACGCCGTTTTAGGAGGTGTCATCGTTTAGGAGTTGACGAATACAAGAATACAAATAGAAAACATACGCGCATTCAAATCTACCGAATGTTTCACCGTGAAAGACCTGGACGTTTAGTGAAAGTAAGGAGAAAGCACTGATATGACGAATGAGTCTAAAAACCCCCGACTGAGCCGCCGACAATTGTTAAAAGGTGTTGCGTTGACTGCGGGTGTAGGCCTGTTGGCTGCATGCGCTGCCCCTGCGGCGGCACCGGCTGCCCCCGCCGCACCCGCTGCCGAGGCCCCCAAAGCCACTGAAGCTCCTGCCGCTGCTGCGCCCGCTGGCGGCGACCCGTTAATGGGCACGCAGGGCGATGAGATGAAGGGCAAGAAAATTGAATTGAGTTTGGCCGTCATTGCCGGTTGGCCGCCCAGCCAAGCCCCGATTGATCTGTTCCCCGATTTTGCCGCCTCTGTTAAGGCGAAGTATGGCTACGAAGCGACAGTGAAGAAGACCGAGGCCCCGTTTGCCGCGCTGTTCCAGAAAGTTGCGCCAGAGCTGGCCTCTAAGTCGCAGACGTATAACTTGATTGTGTCCGACAGCCAATGGCTCGGTGCGTTGAGTGAGCCAGGCTGGATTGTGAAGGCCGATGATGTTTTTGCCAAAGTACCTGAGTTGGACATTGAGCCGTATTCGGGTCTGGTTAAGAACACGTATCAGGTCTACCCAGATGGCAGTGGCACGCGCTGGGGCTTCCCGCAAATGCCCGACACACAGGGTTTGTTTGTGCGGCTAGACATGCTGACTGATGAGAAGAATAAGGCCGATTACAAAGCCAAGACTGGCAAAGAGCTACCTCAGAATTACGACGAGGGCATTAAGCTGACTCTGCAAGACTGGGAGCCTATTTTCGCCTTCTTTACGAATGACAAAATGGGCGGCACAGCCATCATGCAGAGCAAGGAGTATGACTTCTTCTCGTGCGCCTACCACCCATATGTGTATGCCACCGGTGGCGACATTTGGGATCCCAAGACGGGCAGTGTTGTGGGCGTGTTGAATACCGATGCCAATGCCAAGCAACTGGAGCACTTCAAGAGCCTGCAAAAAGTGCAGTTGGCCGGCTCACAGAACTACGGCATCGGCGACATGATTGACCTGTTTAACCAGGGCAAAGTGTTCTCGGCCTTCCAATGGCTGGCGGTGGGCTTGTTTATGGGCACACCCGAAATGAAAGGCAAGATTTTGGTGTTGCCGCATCCGAAAGTGGCCGTAGAAGGCGGCCCTGCCCAAGTAGTAGGTGCGATGGGCGGCCAACCCTGGGTGATTAACAAGTTTAACGACGATGACCACATGCGCGCGTGCATAGACTTCTTGAAGTGGTGGTACACCGACGAGACCCAGAAGAAATTCTTGGCCAAAGGCGGTTTGCCGTGGAGCAAGAAAGGCATCGAGAAGCCGTTGTTCGAGGGCGAGGCCCCGTTGTGGTTTAAGCCGTTTGTGGCGATGTTGGAAGAAGGCCGCAGCCGCGACTTCTGGCACTTGCCGGAGTACGCCGAGATGCTGGCGATTCAGCAGGAAGCCTACAGCGGCTATGCCTCGGGCCAGTTCACCGATGCAAAAGCGGTGCTGAACAGCATCGCTGCCAAGCAACAAGCCATCTTGTTGGAGAAAGGCCGCACGACAGTGCCGATCCCGGACGACATTAAGGATGCGCAGCCGAAGTAACTTTAGATTGGCTATTGGCTATTGGCGATTTGCCAATAGCCAATAGCCAATAGCCAATAACCATGAGTGCCCCCTCCGTCATCGAGCGCAATGAGTCCATCTTGGCTGTGCCGCGCCGCAGTCCGTTGCGCAGCTTTGAAGAATCGCGCGGGTTCTCGCTGGCGCTGCTGATGCCGATTCTGATTTTCTTTGTCATCCTGAACGTGATTCCCACGTTGTGGATGATTGGCTTTAGCTTCTATCGGTATAGCCTGTCATCGCCATCGGCCCCACGTTTGGCGTATTCGGTAACCGAGAAGGGCATTTGGACACAAGTGCCGCTGGATAACTTTGTAAAGATTTACAACGATGTGGCGATGTGGGGGGCGTTTGGGCGCACGTTTGGGTTTGTGGTGCTGGCTGTGTTCATTCAGGTGTCGTTGGGCGTGTTGTTGGGCTTTTTGTTTTGGGGCAGCGCCAAAATGCCGGGGCGCCGGGTGGCGCTCACCATGCTGTTTACGCCCATGGTTATTACACCGGTTGCCAGCGGCCTGTTCTGGAAATTAATTTACGAGCCGACCTTTGGCGTGGTCAATTACATCATCACCGTGTTTGGCGGCAAGAAGATTGACTTCTTAACCAACAACGATTGGGCCTTGCCCGCCGTGTTGTTTGTAGATGTGTGGATGTGGACCCCGTTTATGATTTTGATGACGCTGGCCGCGCTGGGCAGCGTGCCCAAAGCCGAGTTGGAAGCTGCCGAAGTGGACCGCATGAGCTTCCTCAAAAAAGTGTGGTACGTCATCATTCCGCATGGCAAATTTATTCTGATGCTGGGCATTTTGTTGCGCACCATAGATGCGTTTAAGACCACCGATCTGGTGTTCTTGATGACCAACGGCGGCCCCGGCAACAAGACCGAATTGATCGGCCTGCAACTGTATCGCTTTGCCTTCGCCAGCTTAAATATAGGCTTCTCGTCGGCGCTGGCGCTGGTGCTGTTGCTGATGGCAATCGCATTCACCTCGGCTTATTTATGGGTCTTGAATTTGAGACGGAGGAGTGAGGCAGCAACGTAATGCGTCATGCGTCTTGCGTCTTGCGTTGGGCATCTTGTAGACCAACGCAAGACGCATGACGCATGACGCAACATCCAACATGCAACAAAAATCCAACGCCCCTTACTACGCGCTGCTGTGGGCCATCGCCATCATTTTCTTTTTGCCTATTTTCTGGATCGTGCTGGCCTCGTTCAAAAGCGACAACGATATTTTGGCGGTGCCGCCCAAGCTGGTGTTTACGCCCACGTTGTTGCAGCACAGCAAGACCCTTTTTGGCACGGGCGAAGGGGTCAGCAACACCATCGGTTATTTTCGTAATAGTTTGATTCTGTCCATCGGCTCGGTGTTGCTTGCCATCATGATTTCGTTTTTGGCGGCGTATGCCTTCTCGCGCTATAAGCCCAAAGCCACGAACTTCTTGATGTTTCTGCTGCTCAGCACACGCATGGTTCCTGCATCGGCATCCATTATTCCCATCTTTCAGATGTTCAACGCCTTCGATATTATTTTGCGCTACGCTGGGCTGCTGGGCAAAGACACCAACTTTTTTCGTGGCTTCCCCGGCGTGTTTATGCTCTACACCATGTTCAGCATCCCGTTCAGTTTGTGGATTCTCAAAGGCTTCATAGACGGGGTCTCGCAACGCTTCGACGAGACCGGTTACATCAATGGCGCATCACGCTTGCATGTCATCTTTCGGGTGGTGCTGCCGCAAGTCAAGCCCGGCCTCATCGCTGCGTTTATCTTCAATTTAATTTTTGTCTGGAATGAATTTCTGTTTAATTTTATTTTGGGCAGCACCAAGACCAATACGCAGATGATCCCGTATGCGTTAGCCGTCGGCCTGATTAGCGCAGGTGGCAATTTGAACTGGGGTTACATCGCTTCGCTCTCGGTGCTATACGTCTTACTCCCCGTCGTCATGATCTTTATCTTCCAAAAGTATTTGCTGGTGGGCATGACGTTTGGGACGGTGAGAGGGGAAGTTTAAGAAGTGCTGAGTGCTAAGTCCTTAGTCCTTAGTGAAGAGTGCGTCACTAAGGACTAAGCACTAAGCACTCAGCACTCATCACTCATCACTATGAAAACGCCATTCGCCTCCCGCCTGCAAACTGTCTTTGTATTTCTCATGCTGCTTAGCATCGTGTTGATTGGGCAGCAGTGGGTGCAAGGCATTTATAAAGCGGGCATTGTGTTGCTGTTTGTCTCGGTGTTGCTGAATATGGCAGTCAGCAATGTGCCATCGCATCATGGCTTGGCGCGCACGTTGCGGCTGGGCGGCATTTTCTTTGCCATTGTGGCCGGGGTGTTTGCTTTGGCGATTGTTGCCGTGCCGTATTTGTATGCGTTGGGTCAGCTAGACCCTAATCAAAAATAATGCGCGCTGTTTATTTTTTAGAACCCGGCAAATTAGAATTGCGCGATGTGCCCGTGCCTACACCCGGCCTCGGCGAACTCGTCATCAAAGTAGAAGCGGCCACAACGTGCGGCACCGACTTGAAGGCGTTTCGGCGCGGGCACAAATTGTTCAAGCCGCCCATGCCGTTTGGACACGAGTATGCCGGCGTGGTGAGTGCGGTGGGGTCGGGTGTTGCCAATTTCAAAGAGGGTGATGCGGTGATGGGCGTGAACAGTGCGCCCTGCAACACGTGTTTTTACTGTCGGCGCAACCGCCCGCAGCAATGCGTTCACCTTGAAAATAGTTTTAGCTTTGGCAGTTATGCCGAGTATTACAAACTGCCTGCGCACATTGTGGCGCAGAACTTGCACCCCAAGCCCGCGCACCTGCTGTTTGCCGAGGCTGCCTTTATTGAGCCGTTGGCCTGCGCGGTGTTGTGTGCGGCCAACGCGGGTGTGCAACTGGGCGACACCGTTGCCATTTTGGGCGTGGGCGCGCAAGGGCTGATGCAAATGCAGTTGGTGAAGGCGCTGGGTGCGAGCAAGGTGATTGCGATTGGCCGAAACAAAGGACGCATCGCCATCGCCGAACAATTGGGCGCAGATATAACGTTTAGCACGCTGGACTTCCCCGATCCCGTTGCCAAAGTAAAAGAGCTAACCGATGGCTATGGCGCAGATGTAACCATTGAATGCGCGGGCACCGCCGAAACCTGGCAACAAGCCTTTTTGATGACGCGCAAAGGCGGCCGCGTGATGCAGTTCAGTGGCTTGCCGGGGGGCACGCAGGTGGCATTCGATGCCACGCACTTGCATTACAACGAAGTCACCGTGAGCGCGACGTTTCACCTCACCCCGCGCACCGCCGAGATGGCCGCCCATATGCTTGCCAGCGGCCAAGTTGACGTAAAGCCGATGTTGAATGGCGAAGTGCCACTGGAGCAAGTCGAAGATGCGCTGATGCGCATGCACCGCAGCGAGGTGATTAAGTTAGCGGTGAATCCGAATAGAAGAGATTAGAGATTCAAAATCTCCAATCTCCAATCTCTAATCTCTAATCTCTAATCTCTAATCTCTTAAGAATGAGCATCGTTGAAATCAAAAACCTTGCGAAGAGCTATAGCAACAAGGCTGTGCTGCGCGATATTAATCTGACTGTGGAGCCGGGCGACTTCATGGTCGTATTTGGCTTGCCGGTGAGCGGCAAGAGCGTGCTGGTGCGGCTGCTGGCTGGGCTGGAAAAGCCAGATGGTGGGCGCGTGCTGATTCGCGGCAAAGACATGACGAGCGCTGCGCCCGGCGACCGCAACCTGGGCTATGTGCCGCAGAGCTTTGCGCTGTATCCGCACTTCAGCGTGTATGACAACATCGCATATCCGCTTAGCTTAGCCAAAGCGCCCAAGAGCGAGATTAGGGCTGCGGTGGATCGGGCTGCATCGCTACTTAAGATCGAGCAATTTTTGAATCGCAAGCCCGATCAGCTTTCGGGCGGGCAGAAGCAGCGCGTGGCGATTGCGCGTGGCTTGGTAAAACAGACCGATTTGTTTTTGTTGGATGACCCGCTGGTGGGCCTGGACTTTAAGCTGCGCGAACGCTTGATAGACGACTTGAAGCAAACCCAGTACCAACTCAAA
Organism: Roseobacter sp.; assembly: GCA_043748055.1. Lineage (GTDB taxonomy): Bacteria > Chloroflexota > Anaerolineae > J036 > Brachytrichaceae > JANMVQ01. Next base: position 8,044 of record JAYTNY010000475.1, on the reverse strand, counting down.
GTGACGTTTGTGTATACGACTAGCGAGGCGATTGAAGCGACGCAGTTGGCGAAGCACATTGCAGTGATGGATGCGGGTGAGATTGTGGAAGTTGGGCCGCCTGAAGTGTTGTATGACAAACCCCAACACGCGCAGACCATGCGCTATGTCGGTTTCCCGCAAGCTAATTTTATTAAAGGCAGTTTGACGCAGAAGGACGGTCACATGCGCCTCATCACACCGCTGTTTGAATCGCCTGTGACCCAATTCAACCTGAACACCACTCGAACCGATGTGAGCGTGGGTATTCGCCCCGAACACATCGTGATTGGCGAGCCGCCTGCCGGTGCGTTGGCGTTCCAAGCCAAAGTGTTGTTGCGCGAGGACTTGGGCGGCGAAGAAATTATTTATCTGGATGCCAACGGCCTGCAACTGACCACGATGCTGCGCAATGACGACAGCGCGCAACACATCAACCTCGACCAAACCGTGACCGCCTACATGCACCCACAAGACGTAGTCGTGTTCGTGGGCGGTAAGTATGTTGGGCGAGCGACTGAGGTATGAAGGATGAGTGATCTGCGACCTCATACCTCATACCTCATACCTAAAGATGATTGATATTTCTGTAAAAAACCTCTCCAAAAAGTTCGGTGACTTTACTGCGCTGAAAGAACTGAACATGACCTTTGCGGCAGGCACAGTGACGTGTTTGCTGGGGCCGAGTGGGTGCGGCAAGACCACGCTTATGCGCATCATTGCGGGGCTGGAAACGCCGACGACGGGCGAAGTATTTTTTGGCAACGAGCCAGTGGCGCGGCTGAGTACACGGCAACGCAATATCGGCATGGTGTTTCAGTATCCTGTCGTGTATCGCGGCATTAACGTGCGGCAAAACATAGAGCTGCCGTTGCTGGAAGACAAGAGCCTGAGCAAAACCGAGCGCGAAAAGCGCATAGACGAAGTGTTGGATATTTTGGAGATGCGCGATGCCGCGAACAAAGAGATTACCGAGCTAGACAACGGCACGCGCCAAAAAGTAGCCTGCGCCCGCGAAGTGGCGCGCCAACCCAAGATCATTTTGTTTGATGAGCCGATTACAAATGTGGACATCAATGCCAAGCTGCAACTCAAGCGTGCGCTCAAAGAGTTGTTCACGCGCCTGAAGCAGACCATTATTTACGTGACGCACGATCAGACTGAAGCCATGACCCTGGCCGACCAAATCGCACTGATGCAAGACGGCGAGATTGCGCAGATGGCCTCGCCCCGTGAGCTTTATAACAAGCCCAACGATGCGTTTGCAGGTTTCTTTCTGGGCAACCCCGGCATGAACTTTTTTGAGGGCCTATTTGCCAACTCCAACTCCAACTCCAACTCCCTCCCCTTATTCAGCAAGCCGCTTGCGCTGATGGGCGCTGCGGCGGACGCGAGCCTGACGCTGGGCATTCGACCGGAGCATGTGCGGCTCAACCTCAACCAAAATGCCAATGCCGTGCGCGCCAAAGTGTTGGGCAAGGCCATTGTGACGGGCGGGCAGTATCTGGTCTCGCTAAAGGTGGGCGAGTTGGCATTTAAGGCGAAGGTGGATTCGGCCACTGGTCGCTCGTTGAGCGATGCAGCCTGGGTTGAATTTCCGTTGGAGCGTATACGGTTGTTTGGGAAGGATGGGCATAGCCCGGATGCGAGTTTGCAGTGGACTGCGTAGATAGAATATCTTTTATGATCAATAAATTGTTGTTTGAGAATGTGCGATGTTTCTATGGCGAACATACTAGTTTGCTTAGGCCGCTCACATTTCTTTTAGGAGAAAATAGCTCGGGAAAGACTTCCTTTCTTGCTTTGAATCGTATTGCTTGGGATATAGCCCAAGGCGATTTGAGTGATGACATTTTCAATGAAGATCCATTTCAATTAGGGGCATATGATCAAATTGCATCGCATAAAGGTGGTAGGGCGGGCCGTTCAAAGACATTCACAATTGGTTGCGAAGTATCTCTTTCTTCAAAAGTAAAACGCCCCGAAATTTTCTCGAATGAAGTAATCATTAAAGCTAAATTTACTTCCCAGAGTGGACAACCTAAATTAGATCAATGGATATTCAATTCAGGAAAGTTTGGCTTAGAGATGAGATTTGGCGATCAAAACAGGGTGATCGAAGCGAAAGTATCAAATCAAACAAGTGAATATGCAATCCCTGAGAAGGCATTCTTAGGTCGGATGTTTAACCCCATTCGTGTTCTTCGAGAACTAAATTTTATGATTCGGGACCGCGCAAGAGGAATTGAGAAGGACATAAAGCCAACAGAACATCAAGATGGAATTCTCACCCAAGATGATCTAAATTATCTTGAAAGTATTTATTTCAGTGTAATGCGTTCTCTAGGTGCTCGCCCATATGCTTTTGCCCCAATTAGAACTAGCCCTCGGCGAACCTATGATCGTCTAAAAGACGTACAAGAACCTGGTGGCGATCATATTCCTATGGTCTTGGCTAACATGTCTACTTCTAATCTGAAAGAGTGGGAAGGGTTACGCGAGCAGTTAATAAGCTTTGGTGAAGCATCCGGGTTATTTACTGACATCGAGATTAAACGGAAAGGCAAAAAAGAGAGTGATCCTTTTCAAATTGACATCAAAAATTTTGGTCAACCGTTTAACTTAGTTGATGTTGGCTACGGCGTGAGCCAAGTCTTGCCTATTGTTGTTGATATCTTTCAAAAACCACAGCAGACTTCATTTTTGCTTCAACAACCCGAAGTTCATCTACACCCTCGAGCGCAAGCGGAGTTAGGGACAGTTTTAGGCACTTTAGCCAAGACTCAAAGTAAACGATTCATTGTTGAGACTCACAGCGATTTTTTGATTGATCGAATTCGCATGGATATTCGTGACAAAAAGACCGTTGAGGCAAAGGACGTTGCTATTCTTTATTTTGAGAGATCCAAAAGTGGAGTGCATGTACATCATTTAGAGGTGGATGATCAGGGCAACATTGTTAATCCACCGCCGAGTTATAGACAATTCTTCTTGCAAGAAGAACGACGATTTCTTTTAGGTTAATCATGTGCATCATCGTAGACGCCAATATGGCTTCAATCGTCTTTGCAAGTCCGACACCAGATGATTTCGTGCCTTTGATTGATTGGCTAACTTCTAAAAAAATTGATGGCCGACTGGTCATTGGAGGAAAGTTGTCTCAAGAGCTTGACAAAGTCACTAACGTTGGACATCTTATTCAGACACTCTCGCGCGCAGGTCGTGCCCGTCAAATTTCTCATAAAGAGGTTGAGGAAGAAACCAAAATTGTCGAATCAACGAATCTTTGTAGGTCAGACGACCCACATGTGATTGCACTTGCTCGCTTGAGCGGCGCAAGAACGCTTTGCACAGCAGAGATCAAACTTCACGCAGACTTTAAGAATCAAAAGCTAATTTCTAAACCTAAAGGCCGGATATATCAGACCTCTGATCACAAAAACCTTCTTCGCCATGAGCCTTCGTGCCGCATGAAAATGCGCGCCGAATCGAAAGCTGCTAAATAAAAACATTTAGCCGATGAAAAGACTAATTAACAGACCCGAAAACGTTGAAACTGAGAATGTGCATGACATTGAAGTTACCAAAGTGACGCAGTCGAACAGCGACAGCGAATTGGGCGAGGCTATCGGCTTGCAACTAGAAGTTACTCTTAACAAATTTCTCGGTGAGCTTGCTGAAGATATCGGACATCATTTTTTGAGCAAGGGCATTCGCAAAAGTAAAGCTGGGACACAGAAAAAATTATTGCTGTATGACAAGTTTGGGACTGAATACAACATTGATTCTGTGATTGCAGATGAGTCCATGCACCCAATAATTTTGATCGAATCAAAATACATTCGCTACAAAAAACACAACAGAGATAAAGGCAGTTGGATTTGTACGGCACATCCCGCAATTCGTCGGCATTACACCAGTGTCAGAAGCTCAATTGCGGTGTTGGCAGGCAATTGGAGTCTTTCGTCGCAAGCAATGATGCGTAGCCATGATGTGAATCTATTGCTTATTCCCTTTCAAAGCATTTGCGATTTGCTAATGGTCTATGGCATTGATTTCAATTGGGCAGAAAAAGACCGTGCGACTGCGATGAAATGCTGGAAAGCCTGGGTGAAATTGAACGACCAACAAAAAGATTCCGTAGGAATGGGGATGGTAAATCTTGTAAAGCCAGAATTAGAAATGCTGGTAATGAGCATTCTTGATGACAAGACCCCACGAGAGATTGAGCGAGTGACAATCGAATTGAGTTCAAACTTGGGTGAGGTTCGCGCTTTTGAGTTTGATTCAGTTGAAGACGCGATTGATTTCTTGAATGATAAAGAGCTAAAGGCAAAATTTATCGAAACCGATTCAAAGACGCTTCTTGATCTAAAACCTGCTTTGGAAGACGCGGACGAATTTGAGTGAGTAACCACCCCATGAAAAAACTAATCAACAAACCCGAAGACGTCGTCGTCGAAGCCATGCGCGGCATCGAGGCGGCGCATGCTGATCTGGTGAAAGTGTTTTACGAGCCAAACTACATGGTGCGGGCCGATGCGCCCACAGCGGGCAAAGTGGCATTAATTAGCGGCGGCGGCAGCGGCCACGAACCTATGCACGGCGGCTTTGTGGGCCTCGGCATGTTGGATGCGGCTTGTCCTGGGGCCGTGTTCACCAGCCCCTCACCCGACCAGATGTTGGAGGCGGCCAAAGCGGCGAACGGCGGCGCCGGGGTGTTGTTCATCATCAAAAATTACACTGGCGATTGCATGAACTTTGACATGGCTGCCGAGATTGCGCGCATGGAAGGCCTAGAGGTAGAGACCGTGATCACCAACGACGATGTGGCCGTGCAAGACTCGCTCTATACCGCGGGCCGGCGCGGCGTGGGCGGCACGGTGTTGGTGGAGAAGATTGCGGGTGCGGCAGCGCAGCAGGGCAAAAGTCTGCTCGAAGTAAAAGCCATTGCCGAGCGGGTAAACGCCCACAGCCGCAGCATGGGCATGGCCCTCACCAGTTGCACGGTGCCCCACAAAGGCTCGCCCACATTTCGCTTGCCAGATGATGAGATGGAGATCGGTGTCGGCATTCACGGCGAGCCAGGCCGACGGCGCGAAAAGATGACCACCGCGCATGCGATTGTGCCAATGCTGGCCGAGCCGATCTTGAGCGATTTGCCGTTTGAGCGCGGCGATGAAGTGCTGGCCTTCGTCAATGGCATGGGCGGCACGCCGCAGGTGGAGCTGTACATTGTCTACAACGAGTTGGCGAATCTGTTAAAAGAGCGCGGTATCACCATCGCGCGTAACCTCGTCGGTAGCTACATCACCAGCTTGGAAATGCAAGGTTGCAGCATTACGCTGCTAAAACTGGACGACGAAATGAAGCAACTTTGGGACGCACCCGTGAAGACGGCGGCGTTGCGGTGGGGCGCGTAGCCCGTATCAAGGTTTGAATGTTTGAACCTTACCAACCTTCAAACCTACCAACCTTCAAACCTCCGATGACAATCACCCAATCCCAAACCCTCCACTGGCTCAACGCCTATGCCAGCGCCATCTACGCCAAAGTAGACGCGCTCAATGAGTTGGACGGCGCAGGCGGCGACGGCGACTTTGGCGCGACCATTGAACGCGGCCTCAAAGCCATGCAAGCCAAGTTGCCCAGCGTGCAAGACAAAGACATTGGCACTATTTTGAAAACCATCGGCATGGCGTTGGTGAGCGCGATGGGCGGCACCAGCGGCCCGCTGATGGGCACGTTGTTTATGCAGATGGGCGGTGTGGCAAACGGCAAACACGCGTTGACGCTGCAAGACTGGACGGCGATGTTGGAAGCGGGTATCAACGGCATGATGGCGCGCGGCAAGGCGCAACTGGGCGATAAGACGATGCTCGATGCGTTTATTCCGGCGCTGGAGGCACTAAAAGCCAACGCCGATGCGGATTTGAAGGTTGCGCTACAAGCCTCGGCCAAAGCCGCAGCAGAAGGGCGCGACCATACGGCAACGATCATCGCCAAAAAAGGCCGCGCCAGTTATGTAGGCGAACGCGCACTGGGCCATGTAGACCCTGGCGCGGTCAGCGCCCATTTGTTGGTTCAAGCGCTGGCCGATAGCGTGAGTGGCTGATTGTTATGGTAAATGTGGCAATCTCGGAGACATAAAAACGAAAAGATGCCACTGGGTTTTAATCAATTACCGCACGGAGGGCAATAGATTAGACGGCGTTAAGGCATTTGCGGCATAATTAGGCCAACAAATTTTTGATATGACTACCACAACCACACCGCCTACCAAAATTAAGCGCAAATCCATTGTTTTGAAGGGCAGCCAGCCCAGCCAACCCACGGTTTATGCGACGTTCAAAGACTGGCAAGACAAGCAGGCCCGCGATACCCGCACGCCTGAAGAGCGTGGCATTAAAGTGGGTTCCGCCGTGTTGTGGCGGCACAAACGCAACAAAATCATCGTTACCGACCGCGCCACTGTGCAAGAGATGCGCGGCAACAAGCTGATTCTGCAAGTGAAGGACGTGGATGCCAAAATTGTGACTGTGCATGTGCGCGAGATTGTCAGCAGCGAAGACAACCACTTAAACATGCGCGAGATGAACCAGCGCTCGTATCTGCTCAGCGTAAGCTGATGCTTGAAGGCGTTGTCGTTTGACGCGATTGACACCAGCGGCGGCCCGTTGCAAAGGGCCGCCGCTGGTGCGTTAAGAAGCGGTCTCGGCCCGAATTTGTTCGACAGCACGCGCCAACATGGCATACGGTTGCGCGCCGGTAATCAAATATTTGTTGTTGAACACCATAGCTGGCACGCCCTCCAGGCCAAACTCGCGGGCCTCGGCAATATCCTCGTCCACTTCGGCTTCGTAGTGCGGGTCGCTTAGCGCGGCTTCCAATTCTTCTAGTTGATGAGGCTCCAGCCCAATTTGTTTCATCAGCTCTCGTAGCACCTCATGGTTGGAAATATCGCGCCCCTCCACCCAATAGGCGCGGTGAGTTGCGTCGTGATAGGCCTCACCTTTGCCCTGCGCCTCGGCCAGTTTTGCTGCAATCAGAGCAGGCCGCGAGTTAATACCGAACGGCCCTGCGTTAATCGTCACGCCATGCTCGGCTAGCATGCTGCTGGCAAATACCGGACGCGCTTGTTCAATGCGCGCTTTGTACTCGGGCGGAATAGGCGGTGAACCCGCAGGGCGCAGCTCATACGAGCGCCAACGAATGTGCACGCCGTAGGTGTGTTGGAGTTCCTTCAAACTGAAGGAAACTTTGTAGCAATACGGTCAAACAAAATCTGACCAAACATCAATTTGAACGGGCATAGTTTTCCTGCTTTTGGTACTGGTACTTAGCGAATCCTCCCGAAGGTTGCTAAAAGGAGCTTAATCCTTGCAAGTTCCACCTTCGGGAGGATGAGTTCGCTATTCACTGAGTCGGTTGCGAATAAATGCATTCTAGTGGGTCAAGCAAGATCAATATACTCACATCATGAATTCACAGCTTTCTCCTAATCCGGTTGCAACTTCGGTTGTAACGGTCGCCATCATCGGCACTGGGCAGATGGCCCCCAGCATTGCGCAGACCTGCGCCATGTCAGGTTATCAGGCCATCATCGTCGGACGCTCCGAGGCCAGCCTGCAACGCGCACGCGAAAAAATTCAAGCCAACCTGGATGCCATGCTGCCCTACGGCCTCATCAAACCCGAAGACATTGCGCCGCTGTTTGCGCGCATTGCTTTTCGGATTGGGTTGGAGAACATTGCGAATGCCGACCTGGTGATCGAGTGCGTGACGGAAGACCTGACGCTCAAACAGCAGTTCTTTGCCGAGTTGGAGTCACACTGCCGCACCGATGCGATTCTGGTTAGCATCACCAGCGGCATGCGTGCCACGGACATCGCGCAAAGCATGCAACGACCCGAGCGCATGATTGTGGGCCACTACTGGAACCCGCCGCACTTGCTGCCATTGGTCGAGGTGGCCCCCGGCGAGAAAACTGCGCCGCAGGTGACCGAAACCGTAATGGCTTTTCTGC
>JAYTNY010000474.1:0-2384 GCA_043748055.1 Roseobacter sp. | reverse complement strand
CAGCTTGCCAATGGCTTCATCAGCTTGCGGCCTGAGGAGTCTCAGATCAACCTTCGGCTTGCGCCGGTAATCTCGGATGCGACTGACGTGGGTGACTTGGTGAGCGGCCAACAACTGGAACTGGTCACGCCGCAAGATGACTGGTTAGTCGCACGTGTCTTCGTCTCGGCGCAATACACTGATCTCTTGTCAACCGCTCATCCCCCCCCCAACCCAGCGCCTGGGCCTACGCCATCCCCCAGCACGGGCCTCATCACCCTAGAAGAATTGCTCCAACTGCGTTTAACGCCCACCCAAATTCGCGTGCCGCCCCCAGGCTTCTCGCAAGATTCCATCCAAGCAGCCCACATCTGGAAAGATTATGGTGGCGTGATCGAAGTGCTGGCTACCAAGATCGGCATAGAGGTGGGGCAAGCTGTGGCCATCGTCGCCATCGAGAGCGGCGGCCAGGGCTTTGGGCCAGATGGGCGTATGGTCATCCGCTTCGAGGTGCATGTGTTTTGGAGCCAGCGGGGTAAGAACAACCCCGATCAATTTAATGCTTTGTTTGCGTTTAGTGCGGATAGAGTTTGGGAGGGCCACAAATTTCGAGCCAACCCCAACGCACCCTGGCAAAATGTTCATGCCAGCCAAGCCAGCGAGTGGGATGCGTTTACGCTTGCCCGGCAACTCAATGATCGCGCGGCTAAGTTCTCCATCAGCATGGGGCTGGCGCAGATTATGGGCTTCAATCACAAGCGCCTCGGCTATGCCACGGTCGAGGCCATGTTCGACGCGTTCAACACAGACGAGCGATTGCATTTACTGGGCATGTTCAGCTTCATTGTTACGGGTGCGAATTTGGTGCGCGCCTTGCAACAAAATGATTTGGTGACCTTCGCCCTCGGCTACAACGGCTCCGGCCAAGAAAATTATTACGCAAACCGCATTGCTGCTGTGCAAACAGCCTTCGCTGGGTTAGTGGTGCAGCGCGCTTTGCGTCGCAGCTTGGGCTCAAGCCTGTGGTCGGCAGCACTGCCCGTGCCGCTGCCTACGCCAAAAGCTGTTGCGTCATCCAAGAAACCCAAAGCCGAAACCAAAACCAAACGGAACCCCCGACCCCTAAAGGGGAGTCGTTGATTTTCGCTCGTTGTTACTCGCTTGTAACGATTTGAGAACGTTGTAGGGTAACTCGACGACCCCCTGTTAGCGTAGCGGCGGGGTCGGGGGTTCCGAAGTTTTATGTGACAATCCCCTCATGCTCACCCTCTCCGATATTCGCGCTGCCCAGCAACGCATTCGCGGCGTCGCCATCCATACGCCGCTCATTTTGTGCCCCGGCCACACTGCCCAGCCGCAACTTTTCTTTAAGCCTGAAAACTTTCAACCCATCGGCGCGTTCAAAATTCGCGGGGCCTACAACGCCATTGCGAATTTAAGCGAGGACGAACGCCGATGTGGCGTGATTGCCCACTCCAGCGGCAACCATGCGCAGGCGGTGGCATATTCGGCGCGGGCGCTGGGCTGCAAGGCTGTCATCGTCATGCCGCAGAACGCGCCCAACGTAAAGCTGAGCAAGACCCGCGACTATGGCGCGGAGGTCGTCATCGTCGGCAACGCCAGCAGCGACCGCATTGCCAAAGCCGATGCGCTGCAAGCCGAGCACGGCTACATCCCCATCCCGCCCTACGACCATGCAGATGTGATGGCCGGACAAGGCACATTGGGCTTGGAAGTGCTGCAAGACTTGCCGGAGCTGGGCTTGATTCTAGTTCCCGTCAGCGGTGGCGGGTTGCTCAGCGGCGTGGCGGCGGCGGTCAAGCTCAGCAATCCCAGCATAAAAGTGATTGGCGTGGAGCCGGAGTTTGCGGGCGATGCCAGCGCCAGCTTGAAGCAGGGCAGGGTGGTCAGCTTCACCGCCGAGCAAGTCTCGCGGACGATTGCCGATGGCTTGCGCGTGCAACAGTTGGGCAAATTAACATGGCCGCATATTCAGGCGTATGTGGATGACATGGTGACCGTGAGCGAGGATGAGATTAAAGACGCCATGCGCAAGCTGGCCTGGGACGCCAAGCTGGTGACCGAGCCGAGCGGCGCGGTCACGTTTGCGGCCTGGCTGCATCATCGGCCACAGTTGCCGGTGGCAAAGCTTAATGTCGCGGTCATCAGCGGTGGCAATGTGGAGCCGAGCCAGTTTGCGGAGATTGTGGCTGATAGATGAAGGGTGTGAACATCGGTCGGCCTGCCACTCCCTACTATCTAGCGCTTTTCATCGCCTTCAAATGTTTCAAAGATTGATCGGTGCAGTACTTCTTGTATTCTTTTGATTCCTTCCCGTAGATTGCAACCGTAGAATCCGCATTGGCGCGAACCCCCCAGCCATACGTTTTCCCCAGCGGTGAAGC
>JAYTNY010000473.1:0-5277 GCA_043748055.1 Roseobacter sp. | reverse complement strand
CGCACCTGATCGCGCACTTTGCCGCCCAGCAATTTGTAGACCGGCACGCCAGCAGCTTTGCCCGCGATGTCCCACAGCGCAAACTCAATGGCGCTGACCGCCGACCCCCACGGCTTAAAGCTGCCGAGGCGGCGAATTTTGAGCATGACCCGTTCCACATCGGTGGGGTCTTCGCCCAAGATGTAGTTCTTGTAAAACAAGATGTGCGGCTTGAGGTAAGGCTTGCTGTCCTCAACCTGGCCGTAGCCGTCAATGCCTTCATCGGTCACAATGCGCACAATCGGGCTGTCGCCAATGACGGCGCAGCGAAGATCAATTATTTTCATGGGTCGTTAATGCTACAAGCACATCCTCAAACGAGGGCATGGGTGTGGTGGCATCTTTGAATGGGGCCAAACGACCATAGACTTCTGCCGCAGCATCGTGAAACCCACCCGGCATGTTGACCGCGCGAAACGTCGCCGCGATCTCTTCCATCTCACCCACAAACCGCCAGGCCTTAGCCGTAACGGCCTGGGCACGCGGCCCAGCTTGTTCGGCCAAGCCCGCGCCATCTTGTGCCCATTGCTGAAATAAATTTTCGCGCACGCCCAATTGTTGGGCTGCACCCAGAACCGCGCACAACAGCGCGGTTGTGCCTTTGGAGTAGGCCGCGTAGCACATCTTAAGAGCCGATGCCTTGCCGATTGCTGCGCCGATCACGCGCGCCTCCAGCGGCCCGGCGGCAAAGCAATCTGCAACCTCCTGCGCTTGCGGCCCAGACAGATACAGCCAGGTGCTGTTAGGTTTCCAGGCTGGCCCGCCGATGATCCCGCCATCCACAAACGCAATGCCCGCTGCCGCCAGCCTCTCGCCCATGCGTTGTGCCCGTTGGGGCGCGATTGCGTTCGCATCCACATATAAACCCGCGAAGTGCTGCGCCGTGACGGCTTGCGCCAATGCCTCGGCGGCATCGGGCGGGCAGACGCTCACAATCAAGGTGCATGTTGCGCAGAGGTGGGCCAGCGTGCCCGCATCGCGCAAGCCCTGTTGCTCTGCCCGCATGCGTGTGCTGGCGCTGCGCCCCTCGGATGCCCAATACACCGCGTGCCCGCCGTTGTGGGCCGAGGCGGCAATCGAAATACCCATTGCGCCGGGGTGAAGAATGCCGATTGATTTTTGACTCATGCAACGATTTTAGTACATCGCACTTGCTCATATCCAGCCTCGTGTGCAAACTGCGCAGAATTATTTTGAGAGCAAAATCATGAAGAAAAAATCTGCAAAGCTAATCGTGACCGACATCGAGCGAATGACTGTGCGTGCGCCCATGACGCCGCGCTGCGAGGAGTGGAACGCGCGCGAAGTGTGGCAATGGTGCATCTGCGAAATTGTGCGCCTGACGACGGATGCTGGGCTTATAGGCTATGGCGAGACGCTGCCGCACTACACCTGGGGCCGCGTGACCGACGAAGCCGTGGTGCGGGTGAAAGGCGCGAACGCCGCCGACTTCTTGGGCGATGATTCGCTGGGTGCCGGTTTGCAGATGGCGATTTACGACGTGGTGGGCAAGGCGCTGGGCGTGCCCACCTACCGCTTGTTCAACCTGCCCAAAGTGCGCGAGGCCGTGCCCATTGCGTGGTGGAACATCGATTTCCCACCCGAAGCGCTGGCCGAAGAAGCCAAAGATGCGCTGGCAAACGGTTACACCGCGCTCAAGACCAAAGCCCGCCCGTGGTGGGATGTGTATGAGCAAGTGAACGCGATGAGCGCCGTCACCCCGCCGCACTTCAAGCTAGACATGGACTGGAACCAGATGCTCATCAACGCCAGCAACGCCGCGCCTGTCTTGAACGAGCTGGACAAGCAAGAGCGCGTGGCGCTGTATGAATCACCCATCCTTCAGCACGATGTAGAAGGCCAGCGGTTGCTGCGCCAGAAAACGCAGAAGGCCATCGCGTTGCATTTTGGCGACCCGCCCTTCCCGGTGGCCGTGCGCGGTGAGGTATGCGATGGCTTTGTAATCGGCGGCGGCGTTAGCCGGGTGCTGCGGGATGGCACGATTGCAGCGCAATTCGACAAGCCTTTCTTCTTGCAACTCGTGGGCGCAGGCCTCACCACAGCACTCTCGGTGCAGTTGGGTGCGGTGTTGCCGATGGCCCAATGGCCCGCCGTGAACTGTTTGAATAACTACGCGGATGACCTCATCGCTCACCCAATCGAAATTCGTGAAGGCTATGCGCAGGTGCCCACTGCACCCGGTCTCGGCATTGAGGTGGATGAGCAGGCGCTTGTCAAATTCAAGATGGCCCCGCCGTACGAGATACCGCGCCCCAAGCTGTTGCTCTCGGTGGCTTGGCTGGGTAACCGCGTGCGGCACTACGGCAATATTCAGCAATGCTGGGTAGATGCGTTTGCGGGCAACATCCCTGCGCAAGATCGCGGTGTGCGCATGCACGTGCGCAAAGACGATGGCTCGAACGACTGGGCCGAGAAATACACGCGTGCTACGTCTGCCCCGTTTTGGAGCAGTTCTTTGTAGAAGCTATTGAACCCCCGACCCCGCCGCTTCGCTTACAGGGTCGGGGCATGTCAGTGCTAAGGAATACAAATGCAATCCCCCAAACCCAACCAACCCGAAACCCAATACGATTTGCTGCTGAAAGGCGGCCATGTGATAGACCCCAAAAATAACATTGACGGCGTGTGCGATGTCGCTATCAGCGGCACAACCGTTGCAGCCGTCGCGCCTGATATCAACCCGGCTCTTGCGAAAAAGGTTGTGGATGTCAGCGGCCACATCGTCACGCCTGGCATTGTGGACATTCACGTGCATGTGTATCACACCCGCGCGCCAGAGGGCGACCCGGAAGGGCTGAGTGTGGATGCCGATGCGCATTCGTTTCGCAGCGGCGTCACAACGGTGGTGGACACCGGCACGGCTGGGGCGCGGCATCTGCGTCACTTCAAACAAACCGTTATTGATCGTGCCAAGACACGCATCTTTGCCTATGTCAACATCGTCAACCAGGGCATGCTGGGTGATTTTGAACAAGACCCGCGCAACTTCGATGCCGAGCACGCGGCTTCTGCCGTCGAGGCCTTCCCGGAGATTTGCATCGGCATCAAGACCGCGCATTACTGGACTCAACATCCCTGGGACGACTTGCATGTGCCGTGGGCTGCGGTGGATCAATCGATCAAAGCCGCCGAGCTATGCGGCAGGCATGTGATGTATGACTTTTGGCCGCGCCTGCCAGAGCGGTCGTATCCCGAATTGATTCTGAAGAAGGCGCGCCCCGGCGATATTCACACGCATGTGTATGCCCAGCAATTTCCCATCATTGATGAGAACGGGCGTGTGTTCGATTACATGTTCGAGGCCCGCAAACGCGGCGTGATCTTTGATCTGGGGCACGGCGCGGCCAGCTTCTGGTATCGCAACGGTGCGCGGGCCATCGCGCAGGGCTTCTGGCCGGATTCAATCAGCACCGATCTGCATCGCCACAGCATGAACACGACCGTGGTGGACATGCAAACCACCATGAACAAGGTGCTGGCGATGGGCATTCCGCTGGCCGATGTCATCAAGCTATCGACGATCAACCCGGCCAACGAGATCAACCACCCCGAACTGGGCCACCTCAGCGTGGGCAGCGGCGCAGATGTCGCCGTGTTTAAGTTGCACACAGGCCAGTTCAGTTTTATCGATTGCGGTCGCGCCAAGATGACGGGCGACAAGAAGCTGGAATGCATGCTAACCGTGCGCGACGGCGCGATTGTGTACGACATCACCGGCCTAAGCGCACCCGCCTGGGAGCAAGCACTGGATGATTATTGGGGCATTCGTGTTTGATTATTTGATTGATCTGAGGTCTACCTGCTGCTACGCAGGCTTGCGAGGGCCGCGATGTGATCGGGCAGGGTGCCACAGCAGCCACCGATCAACGTCGCGCCTAATGCCTGCCATTCGCGTGCGGCCTCAGCATAAGCCGATGGGCTAACGGCGTGCGTCAGCGTCCAGCCCACCTCATCATCCACATGCCCCACGTTGCCATACGCGCCGAATCTCAGATGCGACGCACTTCCAAAGTGCGTCGCATCTTTCAACGTGACTAACGCCGAAGTGACTTGCGCCACCGGAATGCAGTTCACCAGCACGGCTTGGGGCTGATAGGGCAACATCGCTTTTACCGCATCCGCCAACGTCTCGCCGCTCAGCAAATCGTTGCGCTCGTTCAGCGTAAAGCTCACCCACAGCGGCAGGCCGGTGCTGGCTGCGGATTGGGCGGCAATAACCGCTTCGCGAATCGTGTTCATGGTCTCGACCAGAATCAAATCGCACCCGGCATCAGCCAAATTGCGCGCCAGTGCGCCGTGTTCTTCGCGCAGGTCGTCATCGCTTGGCACTAATTCTGGCGAATAGCAATCTTCCACCGGGGCCATGCTGCCCGCTACAAGAAGGGATTGGGGATTTGGGATTGGTGAATCAGCGGCAATTCCTAACCCCCATTCACCGATCACCTTTCTTGCAAGTTCCACAGCTTTGTGCGTCAATGCCCGCCCGCCGTCGGCCATGCCTGCGCGCTGCATGGTGCGCACATTGGTGCGAAAAGTGTTGGCAGTTAGCACCTGTGCGCCCGCCACCAAGTAATCGCGATGAATTTGCGCCACCACCTCCGGTGCATCCATCAACGCCCGCGCCGACCACAGTGGCAGCGTGGTGTCTATGCCCCGTCGGGTTAACTCGGTGCCCATGGCCCCGTCTAGGATAAGCATAAGCAAATAGTAGCGGGTGATTGGTGAATAGGGATTGGTGCGTTAGTCACCAATCCCTATTCACCAATCACTTCTTTTATGCCCGCCACCGGTTGTCTTGCCCGCGAATGGCATCCTTAAAATCATCTTGCACGCCTTGCTTCTCGCTGATGGCAAATTGTGCATCGCTGCCACCGCCACGAATCCAGCGGTACAAAATTAAGGCTTGAATTTGTTGGGCGTGGGGTTGGGCGTTCCAACGGGCGATCTCGCGGTAAGCCTCGGGCACCCAGCCGTTGCGGCCAGCGGCCCAGGCGGGTTGGCCGTTGTGCGGCGTGGCATTGGTCTCGGTAATGTAGACCGGGCGGTCGCGGTAGCGGTGCGGCACCAAATCCATAAACGTCGTGTAGCAGCGAAAATCAAAGTATTGCCAGCGCAGCGGGTCGTCGCCAAACGTGCCCAGGCTCGTAATCAAATTGGGCTGCGGGCCGTGCGTGTAGGTGTGCAAGGCAATGCCGTCCAAATCCTCGATGCGCGCCA
>JAYTNY010000472.1:0-3123 GCA_043748055.1 Roseobacter sp. | reverse complement strand
TGCGCTTCGAGGCCGGAGATTGGAGATTAGAGATTGGAGATTGAACCGCATCAATCTCTAATCTCCAATCTCCAATCTCTTCTGCCACCAGCACCGCCCCCAAAAACAAATACGAGCCGCGCTCGCGGTTGATGAGGCAGGTGTTTTTGCCGATGAAGCCCAGGCCACACGCCTCGGCCCAGGCGCGTTCCATCACCGGCCCGGTGTCCACATACGCCCTGCTTTCGCGCGAGACAAACTCGCCCAACTCGCGCAACTTAGGGGTCATTACATCGTGGTAATCCAAGCCCCAGGCATAGCGTGCAATACGCCCACGCGAGGGGTCTTGCAACACATCCATCTGCACGGCCTGCGTGTCGTAACTGAGGCCAACCACGATGACCGTCCGTGCGCCGGGCAACACGTTGCGCGGGTCGGCGCGCTTGTCTGGTTCGCGGGCCAAGTAAGCCATCTCGCCTGCATAGCCTGCGCCCAGCCAATCCAAAAATGTGTTGGCCCTGGGCGTGGGGCCAGCGGGCGCAAAGCCCACCAAGTCAAAACCTAGTTCAATGGCTTTCTCGCGGACAAGCTCAGCACTTAGCATGCTGTGCTTACCTTACCAGAAAGTTGGCCACAAACTGCTGCGTGCTGCCCAACGCCACGCGCACCTCATATAAGCCCGGCGCAAAGCCGCCGCGTGGCGACCACGAGATGGCCTCGGTGCCTTTGCCCGGCTTGGTAAACGTGACCGACGAGAAGCTCAGCGTCTTGCCATCTTTCAGCCAACTGTGGCGCAGCAAACTGCCTTTGGGCACATTCTGAAAGTTGTAGAACACAGTGATCATTTTTGTGCCTGTTGCAAATTCGTTGGCGACACCTTGCAGTTCACCGCTCTTGCCCCAACTTGTGCCAATGGCGCGCAAGGCCAATGCCTGGCTGGCCGATGGGCTGAACGGCGTGCCGGCATCGGCATTTGCGGCGGCAGGAGTGGGCGTGGTGACGGCTGCCCCCCGCGCTGTCGCCACAGGCGTTTCGGTGGGTGCGGCCAGCGTGGGCGTGGGCAGGCTGACCGCAGGTGTGGCAGAGGGCGCAGAGGTAGGCAGCGTTATGGCTGTCGCAGCCACGGTAGCAATCGCTTGCGTGGGCACGGCAACAGGTTCAGTGGCAGGCATCGCCGTGGCCTGCAAAGTGGTTGGGGTCAGCAAAGGTGCAGCCGTGTCTAATGGCACAGGGCCAGCATCGCTCGCAACCAAATCTTGGGGCAACACCGCATTCAGGCCAAACAATAGGCCCGCAAACACCAGCGCCCAGAACCCAAAGGCCATACGTCGATTGGATTCCTGCTGTGCTTGGCGACGAATGGCGTAGTATTGTGCACGCTTTCCACGTCGTCCTCCGGTGATGCCGATGAGAAATGCCCCGATGGCGATGAGCAACGCCAACCCCGCTGCATACTGCAACATGGATGAGATCGAAATCACACAGGCATTATAGGGGTGGAAATTGCCGTATGAAATCGGTTTCTGAAAGTAAACATGGTCGAGCAACTTAAGCTTTTTTTTACCATCAACGACATCATCGTGCATTTTGTGCAGGGGCAGGTGTTCTTGGTGCTGGGTGTGGTGATGGGCATTGTGGCAATTCAATGGCGGCAGCGAAGCCGTTTGGAATTAGCCAACGCCTTGCCCTGGCTCTCCGGTT
This sequence comes from Roseobacter sp., assembly GCA_043748055.1. Taxonomy (GTDB): domain Bacteria; phylum Chloroflexota; class Anaerolineae; order J036; family Brachytrichaceae; genus JANMVQ01. The sequence goes on along the minus strand of JAYTNY010000472.1, from coordinate 1,443 downwards.
TTGCCATCTTGGAAGCCATCGCCACCTGGGGCAATTCGTTTATTCCTATTCAGGCTCGTCTGTTGCCGCCCGACACCATTCAAACTCTGCGCTTTGCCCAACTGATTGTGCGCTTGTTAACGTTTGCCACGCTGCTGGGCTTTGGCCTCAAGCTGACCGAGCCGCAGGTGCCGCCCTGGGCCGCGATCTATGTGCCATTAGTCGTCGTGCTCGTCGTTGTGGCATTGCTGACCATTCAGCGCGCCGTCATCAGCGGCGTGGACACCGTGCAGAACGAGGGCAGCGAGGCTCTGTTGCGTTACCTGATTGGGCTGCCATCGGCCTTGTTGGTGGCGTTTGGACTGCGGCAACAGGCGGCGCGGCTGGTTGGCCCGCTCAAAAGCGCCAAGCTCATCAACGTCTTGCGCATCGCTGGCTTTGGCTTTTTGTTTTATGCGCTGGTCGAGGGCGTCATCGCGCCTAAGACAGCCTTCTTCCCCATCAGCCTCGTCAGCAACCTCATCAGCGAAGAGGGTATGTATGACTTGCTGGGCATTCCCATCGGCATCTTCCGCAGCGTCGTCGGCGCCGTCATCGCCTGGTATTTGTTTCGCTCGCTCGATGCCTTTCGAATCGAGATGGATCGTCTGGCCGATTCGTTGCAGCAACAGCAATCGCTCATCACCGAGCGCGAACGCATCAGCCGAGATTTGCACGATGGCACCATTCAATCTATCTACGCCGCTGGCCTCATGCTGGACGATGTGCATCACACTTTGGTGCAACAACAACAGCCCGCCGAGGCGGGCGACAAACTGCAAACCGTGATGGGTGTGCTGAACACCACCATCCAAGAGATTCGCGGCTACATTTACGATCTGCGGCGCAGCGTGGCGGGCGATGAAGATTTGGCGCGTGGGCTGATGGACATCGTCACCGAGTTTCGCTTGCGCACTGGTATCCCAACCGATTGGAGCGTGGATGGCTGCGGCAAATTTGCGTTAACGCCCGACCGCCGCCAGCACGTCTACCAAATCACCCGCGAGGCGCTCAGCAATATCTCGCGGCATGCCAAAGCCAGCCACGCCAAACTTCAACTGCGCTATCAAGATTGCGTAGAAGACGTGGCTGGCTCGGTTCAACTCAAAATTAGCGATAATGGCAACGGCACCGCAGCCACCACCAGCAAGATGGGGCGCGGCCTGCTAAACATGCGCGAACGCGCCGCGTTACTAGAAGCGCAGTTGGAAATTAATAGCAAGCCAAACAAAGGGACAGAAGTTATATTGGAGTTAAGAGATACAAGGAGATTAGAGATTGGAGATTAGAGATTGGACTGTGATTCAATCTCCAATCTCCAATCTCTAATCTCTAATCTTCAACTATGTCAAAGCTCAGACTGATTCTTGTAGACGACCACGAAGTAGTGCGAATTGGTTTGCGCACCATGCTTAGCCGCCAGCA
>JAYTNY010000471.1:0-15139 GCA_043748055.1 Roseobacter sp. | reverse complement strand
AGGGCGCCTCCTTCGACTGCGCTCAGGATGCTCGTTCTTTAATGTTTATCAACCACCCTTCGGCGGCGTAGAAGAATCCGATTTCACATCTTTCACTTCAGCAATCTGCTTTTGCTTGCGCCCAAACAACGCCACCAGCACCGCCGCCAAAATACCCAGCAAAATAATCACCCCACACGCAATCGAGAGAGCGCTCATCAGCCCCATCCGCCCAACCAGCGTGGTGGCCCCGGCATTGTCGGTATTCGTCAGCCCTCTGCTCGAATCGCTGGTTGCTGCGGGCCTCACAGCAGCCGATGCCGCTGTGGCAGTTGGCTGCGCTGGCAGTGCCGCCATCTCCGTCGCGTGTGCCGCCAGCGTCACCTGTGCTTGCGCAATGGCGGTGGCCTGCGGCGCATCTGGCGTGGTGGTGAGGGCGCTCGCTGCCGCCACCGTCGCCTGCGCACCCATCACCGCCGTCGCTTGCGGCCCGCTTAGTGCCGGTGTCGTGGGTGTCGTCACCGCACCCGGTACTGGCGTGGCCTCTGCCGATGGCGCACCCGTTGCAGTCGCCTCCACAGCCGCCGCCTGTAGCGCCGCAACTGGAATCAATTTCTCCGTCTCTGCCACCGTCGCGTTCAACGCATTCGCCGCACGCGATGGATTGCGCGTCGCCACACCCGCCGCCAATGTCTTCATCTGCGCCAACAACTTAATCGCCGCCACGTTGTTCGGGTCAATCTTCAATGCGCCTTGCAACGCCTCCACAATCTGCGTCAGCCGCGCCGCCGCCCGGCGCGGGTTGCCCAGGTCCTCGGCCAAATGCAAATCGCTCAGCAATTGCGCATATTCCACTCGCAGCGCTGCGCTGTTGGGGTTTAGCGCGATGGCCTTCTCATAGGCCTTCTCGGCCTGCACCACAAATTGCTTCGTGCCGCCTTGTGGCACGCCGTTATCCAGGCTGATGGCGGCCCGATACGCCTGCGCCAATGTGCGTTGCGCCTCGGCATCGGTGGGGTTGGCCTGTGCTGCGGCCCGCGCGTCCAAGATCGCTTGCCACACCTGCGGGGCCAGCAGGCTCACCACAAAGTTGTCGCTGGCGCGTGGCTCAAAGCGGCGGCGCACCCAGCGCACGGTGTCTTCATCAAACTTGCCACCGGGCGTACTCTCATCCAAGAAAACATTTTCGCGGCTGGCGGGGTAGGGTAGGCGCAAAATAATTTCGCTCTGGCCCACGCGCCCGGCCCAGGCATTGGCCGTGTCCAGCGCGAAATTAAATTTTGCCACCGGCATCTGGCCGGATGCGGGACTGGTCGAGGTCGTGCTAATCGTTACCTTTTGCTTAGCCGGAATCGTCGCGCTGAACACCGCCCACTTAATCGCGGGCTCGCTGTCGCCATACGGGTTGGTGCGGGTCACCATCGTAAAACTCACCGGTGCGCCATTCACCGCCGCGCCAAAATCCTGCACCTCGGGTACGTTGCCCCGCGCATCTTTCAGCCCGCTCAAATCGCTCAGCGGAAAACTCAGGCTCTGCGTAATCTCGCTGCTGAAATTGTTGCGCAGCACGTAGCTGCCGGTCATCATCGCTTGCACTTTGTCACTGGCGCTGCCGGTCAGCTCAGTCGCCTCAGTCGTCTCGCCCACCGCCTTCACCATAATCTCAACCTTCTGCGAACTCAGGCTGATTTCTTCGGCGCTGGCCTGCGCATCGGGCGAGGTGGGATCGGGCGCAATGCTGCCGCCGGGGGAATTGGTCGGTGGTGCGGTGCCTGCGAATGTGATGTGAGAAGTGATGTGAATTGAAGGTAACGCCAGCGCACTAATGAGAACAGCGAAAAGTAAACGACGTTTGAGCATGAAAAATTTCCTTTCTGATAAACCTCGCGGACACAAACCAGGTTTCGCGCCTCAGAAGGCGAAAGAAACCTCGGTTGTGTCCGCGACTCTGCTGTTGCCGTATTGTAGGCAGATTAGCAATTTGATTGCATTGTATAGTTCGTCTCACCGCTATGCTAACCCTCCTCAAAAACCGCCCCTTGCTCAGCTACAGCCTCGCCCACTTCAGCGTCGATTTATGTGCGGGCGCGCTGCCCATCATCATGGTTTACCTCGCGCGGGCGCTCACGCTCAGCATTGCGCAATCGGCCTTTGTCATCGGTGTCTACACCATGAGTTCGTCGCTCTCGCAGCCGCTCTTTGGCTACCTCAGCGACAAAGCCAGCGGCAGAGCCTTTAGCCAGTGGCAAAGCGCGCTGGGGTTGGCCTGGCTGGCTACGTTTCAAGGCCTCACCGGTTTTGCTACCAGCTATGGCACGTTGCTGGGGCTGGTAGCGCTGGCGGGATTAGGCTCGGCCGCGTTTCACCCGCACGGCGCCAGCGGGGCCAGCAAAAGCGGCGGCCCGCGCAAGACCAGCGCCATGGCCATCTTTATGCTGGGCGGCAACACCGGCTATGCGGCTGGCCCGGTCGTGGCTGGGCTATTGCTGGAATCGCTGGGCGTGCATGGCAGCATTTGGATCAGCGTGATTGGGCTGCTATTGGTGCCGGTGGTCTACTTCGCAGGCCGCAGTGCCAGCGTGAGCGCGCCGCGCGCCCCATCTGCCCAAACCCAAACGCCCGCAAACGCTGCAAAAGAAGCCGTCTTGCAGTTCAGCAAAGTTGCCATTCTGGCGCTTATGCTCGTCATGTTTTTGCGGGCATGGACACAAGCGGCCATCACGTCGTTCACGCCTATCTACTTCATCCAAATCGCGGGGCTTACTGTGCCACAAGCCTCGCGCATCGCCTTCATCAATTTGTTTGCGCTGGCAGTGGGTGGGCTGATGGGTGGCATCTTAGCCGACCGATTTGGCGGCAAGCGCATCTTGGTGGCGACGCTGCTGGTGTATGCGCCCGCTACGTATTTCTTGTTCAGCACGCAGGGCGCAACCGCCTTGTTGATTGCGCCTCTGGCGGGTTTTGTCGCGGGCGCATCCTGGCCTCCCTTAATTGTTTTGGCACAAGAGTTATTCCCCAAGAACGCGGGCGTGGCCTCCGGCATCTCGCTGGGCTTTGCGTTTGCCATGGGTGGCATTGGCCAAAGCATCACCGGCTGGCTGGCCGATCATGGCCTGGGCCTGCAACCCAGCCTGCTCATGCTAAGCGTGTTGCCGATGCTGGCTGCGGCGTGTGTGTTGGTGCTGCCCTCGCGGGCGCAGCAGCGCAAGAATTTGCCGCTCGGTGTTCCCCAAACTCAGTGAGGCTCTCTGGATTCCAGGCTTCAGCCGGTTACAAACTTGCGTTACAGCCTGGGTCGAGCGCAAGTTGCTAACTGGCTAAAGCCTGGAATCCGGGTTGGGTGCCCGCCGCGACACAAACGCGCTGTCTTGCACAAACCAGCGCCACGCAATGGTCTTCGCCAGCACATCGCCGCTCACGCCAATGCGGGCTGAGGTGGCAACGCGTTCGTTTTCAATTGCAGCGCCTTGCTCGATGAAGAGCGAACTGCCCTCTTGCAACATGTCATAGCCGGTGTAAGCGCAGTCAATGCGCATGGCTTTGCACAGACGGGCTGGGCCTCGGCACAAATTTTTGATGGGGTAGGGGCTGGTCTCAGACCGGCCTCTGCGTGCCTCGGCATAGTTTTGTTGCATACGCACAATGCCCTCCAAAGGCTCTAACGCGCGAACCAAAACGGCAGCACCCACGCCTTCGTCCTCGGTCACCACGTTAAAACAAAAGTGCATGCCATACGTGAAATACACATAGCTGGTGCCTGCCTGCATAAACATGGGTGCGTTGCGTGGGGTCTGCTTGCGGTAGCTGTGGGCGGCTGCATCGCCCGGTCGGTAGGCCTCGGTCTCCACGATGCGGCCAGATAGGCGCGTGCCATCGTCCATCCCCCGCACCAACATTGTGCCAAGCAACTCGCGGGCCACGGTGCGCGTGTCGCGGGCGAAGAAGGTGCGGGGGAGCTTCATGGGCGGCGTTCGAGCGTTTACAAACCCGGGTTCTCCGAGAACCCTGGTTTGTAAACGCTAGGCTGCTATTGCGTAAGTTCAGCTTGCAGTAAATCGAACAGCCGATCTACCTCGTGGCGCGTAGCCTCATCCAGCACAAAGCCAATCGGGCCACGCACTACCGTGTTTTTGAAGATGCCACGCCGCCGCAGCAAATGCTTCTCCACCGCCAGAAACCCATCCAGCCCTTTTTGCAAGGAGATGAGCTTTGCAAGTGGTGCGTGAATGCGCGCCACCGTCGCTTCATCGTCTGCTTGCAAGGCGCGCCACAGCGCCACAATTGCGTCAATCAAATCGGCCCCGGGCATGGTGCCCACAATGCCGCGCCGGAAGCTGTCGACCAACGCAATGCCGCCGCTGCCCTCGAAGACCGGGGCCGCGCCGTTGGTGGCGTCTCGCAGCGCGGTCAGACGCGGGCCAATCGGCTCGGCCTCGGGCTTGAACAGCACGCGTGGGCCATAGTGGTTAAACAACGCGGCTTGTAGCGCAATAGACATGGGCCGCCCAACATAGCCGCTGGCATCTTGCACGATGACGGGAATAGAAACAGCGTTGAGGATGCGCTCGTAGTACCGCCGCAACTCATCTTCGTCTATCGCAATAGACACGGGAGGAATCGCCATCACCGCTGTTGCGCCCACGCTTTCGGCATGGCGCGCAAACGCCTCGGCCACAAACGACGACTCTGCGCCGACGCTGAGGGTGACGCTGCCGCGCGGCAGGCCGAAGCGACAGGCGGCCTCGGCCAGCGCCTTGCGCTCCTCGCCCGAAAGGCGCAGCACTTCGGACACCATCGCCATCACAATGCCGTCGCTGCCGCAATCAAACAGCCAGTTGATCTCGTGTTCGAGCGTGTCGTAGTCAATCTGCTCGTTTCTAAACGCGTTTCCGAACGAGTCGTCGTAAAACGGCGTTTGGAAGACGGGCAACACGCCTGTTACGGCCATTCGGCATCTCCGAAAAAATCGCCGTGGTCGTGGGCCACAAAGGCCTCAATAGCGGCGCGTTTCTCGCCCAGCCGAAAGTGTGGGCCGTGGCCGGGGTAGCAGATCGTCTCGTCGGGCCAGCTCAGCACCACGTTTTGCAACGTCTTGAGCAGGATTTTGAAATTGGCCGCGTTGTGGGTGCGGCCTGGGCCACCGGCGAAGATGGCATCGCCGACGATCATGGTGGGCGTGCCAACCACCTCGAATGCGATTTGGTCTACGCAGTGGCCGGGTGTCTCGTACACGCGCAGGGTGTGCGCGCCCATCTTGAATTCATCGCCTGCGCGCAACACTTTGTCGGTGTGAATTTTTACGTCGTCAAAGTGCGGCTCGCCCGCCGAATACACCGGCACGCGCAGTTGTTGGCGCATGGCCTCCAACGCATCAATATGGTCGGGGTGGGTGTGGGTGATGAGGATTGCGACGGGCTTTGTGCCCGACACCAATTTACTGAGTTCGTCGGGTTGGTTGCCTGGGTCAATTAATACGCTCTCGTTGGTGTTCAGGCAGATCAGCGCATAGGCGTTCATCTTCCAATCGCCAACGGGGTAGGTGCGCAGTTCTAGCGGGGAGGTCACTTGATTTGGCATGGCGCGATTATCGTCCCTAGCTCAATTCGGTGTTTGCGACATGCTGCATCTTCTTGTTCCACCCAAACAAAAGGCGCAGGCTTTCGCCCGCGCCCTCAACCGTAATTCAGGTTTGCCGCGCAAGACCCGCGAGGTCTGCTCAACGTAACAAACCCACTCACTTCGTCTTCTCGCCCACGTCTGTCAACAACGGCCCGCCCACGCCTGCCGGGGCTTGTACCACAATCACTTTCGCGGGTGTCAACGAATTCTGCGCAGCCTGTTCGCTGGCGGTGTAGCGGCGGGCCAAGCCAATCCCAATCAAAAAGCTGCCCACCAACACCATAACCACACACGCCACATACACCGCAAACGCGCGGCCCGCCGCACGTGTTTTGGCGGGTGGGGCAGGGTAGGGATATGCTGCCATGCTGGCGACGGCATCCGGCGTTTTGGGGGCCGCCATCTCATCCCACATCTGTTGCAAAGTAGGTTGTGGCTGCGGCACGGGCTCCAGCTCAGCCTGCGCAGGCAGCTCTGCAACCGTGCTGGCTGCCGAGTTGTGACGCGTGACCACTTTGACAGGCGCGCCCGATCCGGCGTTCAGCAGCGCCGTTTGGGGCGTAATTGGCTCACCACAGATGGGGCAAATAGCCATGCCCATACTCACCCGTGTCTTGCAAGATCGGCAGCGGTAAACAACGTCATTCATTTAGACCTCTTAATAAACTTGATTGCCCTTCACTTCAACGCCTTGAGATAGGCCGCTTTGGCATCGCTCAAGAGCGTCTCTGGTTCGGGGAAGTAGCCCACGGTCGGGGCCAACGTACTCACATTGGCCAGGTAATAGTTCACAAACATTGCCACCTGGGGCTTTTCTTTTAGCAGCTTGGCACTGGTTATTAGATACAACGGGCGGCTCAGCGCATATTGGTTGGCAGGCACGGTTTTGTCGTTGGCCATCACCGTTTCAAAAGCCACCACGCGCAGCCGTGCGCGGTTGGCGGCGTAGAACGAATAACCAAAGTAGCCCAGCGCAAAATTACTCTTGTTTACGTTGCGGGCCAGGCGGTTGATATCGTCATCTAGCTGCACACCCGGCACGCCAGAAATAATGGCCTTGCGCGCTTCAGCATCTTTTTCGCTGTCCTTGAACAACTCTTCGGTCAAGTAGTCATACGTGCCGTGCGTGGTGCCTGGGCTGAACAAAGCAATTTTTTCGGCGGGCCACTTAGGGTTCAACTCTTTCCAGGTTTTTACTTTGCCGCTAAAAATTTGTTGGGTTTGCTCTTTGGTTAGCCCATCCACAAAGCGGTTGTTGCGGCTGACGGCGAGTACGACGGCATCGACGCCGATCTTAAACGCCAGCGGCTCGTGGCCTTTGCTCTTGCAAGCAGTAATCTCGTCGGCACTCATGGCGCGGCTGGCATTGGCGATATCTATCTCGCCTTTGCAAAAACTCTCGATGCCTTTGCCGGTGCTGGTCGCTTCCACGCTCAGCTTGTCTGCAAACCCATCCGCCTTAAATTGATTGCTTACCTTGAGCGTGAGTGAATAAACGGTGGCACTGCCCGAGATGCCGATTGCGCCACGCACCTCGGCGGGCTTAACGGGCGGCAACTCCCCGGCAGCTTGGTTGCGAGCGTACGCCATCAACGGTGCCAACGCCACAAACACGCTGAGCGACACAGCAGGAAGCGCACGAGAAATAGGTTTGATGTTGAGCATGGTTGTAATACACGTCCTCTTTTAAGTTACAGACCCGACACCAACAGTGTCAGCTCCACATAGCGGTCTTGCGCTTGCTTTGCCACATCCGTCGTCTCCCAATGGTCTTGTGGTGGCATCGTCCACTCCACAATTAAGCGGTCTTTGTTAATGCCTTGCCCGGCGAAGAAATCCACAATGGCCTGCGCACGCTCTTTGGCGGTGGTCTCCACCAATTCGCGCTTAATAGCGCCCTTCGGCCCCGGCCAGGCCGATGACCCTTTCACCCGCACATACAAGTTCACGTTCTGCTGCAACACGCGCAGCGCGCAGTTGCTTAGCTCTTGTTGGGATGTGGGCAGCAGTTGCGATGTGTTTGGCACAAACTCAAAACGCGAGCAGGGCAGGGTAGCCACTGCCTGTGCATTTGCCAATATCTCTTGTTGCTTGGTTGTTGTGTCGGGCGCAGCGGCGGCTGGCGCGGCTGCCGGCGCTGCACCTGCGGATTGGGCCACAATCTGGTTGCGCCCCAACGAGAAGCTGTTGTTCACAAACTTATTCGGCGCATTCAAATCAACTTGAACCGAGCGCGACAAGTTTTGCACAAACTCCGGGTTCACAATGGTTGTCACGTCGCCGCTGGGCACAGGATGCCCGGCAGATGCCCACAAATTGCGGGCCTGTAACAGCCGGTTGATGATGGCCGACACATCGGAGAAGGCCCGGACGTTGTCCGCTAAGTTAGCCTGCGCCACCCCATCCAACAACGTGCGCAAATCTTCTTCGGCTGTGTCCACTTGCACGCCCATATAGTCGTTGTGGCCCCAGGCCGCAATTTGTTTGGCCGCTGTTCCAAAGTTTGTCTCTTGTTGGGCCAGCGCATCGAACCACGCGTTGTGAAAAAGCTGAACCACGGTGCGCTTGCCTTGCATGGCTTGGCGCGACATGACAATACCACCCAAAATTGACCGAAACTCTTTGGAGCTGGCCAGCAGTTGGCCGCCGCTCTTCTCCGCATCAAAGATCGTCGGTGTCCAACCTGCAACCACATCGGCTTCTTCTTTGTTAAACACTTCGATGGCCGTGCCCTGATTGGGTTGCGGCAGCAGGGTCACATCTTTGGGCGTCAGTTGCACAGTGGCCAACAAATCCTGCACAAAGTATTCGCTGGGGCCGCCCGTCTCGAATGCAATGCGTTTGCCCTTCAGGTCGTTGAGCGATTTGACATTGCGCGACCAGATTTGGTCGCCGCCTGCGCTCTCGTTGATGAACGCTGTCAGCACGCCGGGGTCTTCCAATGCAATCATGTCGAAAGTGGTTAGCAGGCAATCCAGCGTGCCATTTTGCAGTGCATCGGTGCGGTCTTTGGCTGTAACCACATAGTTTTCGTTGAGGTAGAACGGAACAATGCCGAGGTGAAAACCATATTTCACATCCAGCCCAGCAATCTGAATCTGTTGCAAAACATAGTCTGCCGAGAAGGCATACGATGCACAGGTGATGCGACCTAGCCCGTCATTCTCTTTGTAGTTTGGCCCCCAGATGGGCTTGAGCCGTTCCGATTGCACGGCGGGTGCGGGCACGGCTTGCCCCTCTACCGCTGCGGGTGTGGCGGTGGGTGCGTTCGGGGCTGCAAACACGGTTACTTCGACCGTGGGTGCGGCAACAGCCGGTTGGGCTGCGGCAGTGGCCTGGGGTGGGGTTGCCGTATTGCTATTGGCTGGCCCCAAAGCCGGGATGAGCGACTGAAGCGCGGTGTTGCCGCTATAGCGCAAATAGCCTGCGCCTGCCACGGCAGCTATCGCTACCCCCACAAATGCTACAAAAATTCCTCTCGTACGATTCACAATGTCCTCCGGTGTTCTGGTGTGATGTTGATTCGTAGAAACACGGGCTAGGAAGCCATAGCTTCCTAGCCCGTGTTCCTATAAAACTATTTGCGCACGCTCGTAGCCGCCAGCGTGCAGGACGTATACAGGTTGTCCAATGTCACGGCATTGTCTTCCAGGCTTTGCATGTATTCGGTGAAGGTGTCATGCACCACATCCACGAACGACCAATCGCCTTGCCAGGTAGTGGTTGTTGTGCTTGCAACTTTGCGGTGCACTGCCGAGATATTCGTCAGCGTATCTTTGAGTTGATCGCGGGCAATGGCTACGGCGCGGCACACGTTATCCACAATTTCTACCTGCTCATTCTTGTCGGTTTTGTCATGAGCGGTGCTGGTGGCGTTGTCGTGGCTGGTAATTGTCGTCAGCGCCATAGTGTAGTCCTCTACGGATTGGTAGGCTGTCGAGGATGATTTAGAAGATGCCTTCTCCTCTTTCTCCTGCTGGGCTTCCATTAGTTGGGCCAGATACTTGCGGATGCGATCATCGGCCACAAATGCATCCAGCATGTAAGCCACGCGGTAGATGCCTGCCACCAACTGATCCATATCCAGCGCAATGCTGGCCAATGGTGCGTGGGGCCGATCAGAGATTTCTTGAAACAGCAGCTTGTGGTAATCCAACGCCTGCGAGACGCTTTGCTTCAGCTCTGGCATCTTCAGCCGCGTTTTGTCATAGCGCTCGTAAAACAACTTCAGCGCAATTTCGTGTTGGTAGTGCGGGTCGTTGGCCGAGGAGATGACGATGGCTGCGATGCCCAGCACCCCAAACAGAATCCATAGCCACCACGTGCCAGGGAACCAGAAGACATTGAACACGCACAAGCCGGTCATCAAAATGGACACGGAGAGGATTAAGGTGCTCTCGGGTCGAAACAAGGCGTTGATGAAGGCTTGTTTCTTTGCCTGCTTCAAAATTTCATCTGAGGAGAAAGGCGTACTCGTATTCTTCATTGGGCTTTTCCGATAGCAAATACATTTTGGTCAATGGTTCATCTTTGGCAGGCGATTGAGCTGAATCGCTTGTCAAAAGAATACACCGAGGTGTCGCCTCCCCTCGATCTCGCCTCGTGTATTCATTCACGTACTTATTCGCAATGAACCTGGATGGATAACCTGACCATCTGCTTACAATAACCTGTGCAACTGTATGAATAGTCGTAGCATAAATGACTGCCCGCATCAGGCTTAGTATGGATATGCTTCGATCTGGCGCAGGAAATCAACAGCGTTATCTGGCATGAATTGCAATGTTGCTGTAATTATGCCCCGTTGACCTTAACGCTGGCGATTCATTCGACTAATATGGAAAATGGGGTTGCTGAATAACTTTCCAGCTTTTTTCGCAGAGAATGCAGCGGATATCTAGGAATTGAGGGTGCGGAGAAATAAGAAGGGAAAACAAAATGGCGCGAGCCTCTGCCCGCGCCAATCCCTAATCACCAATCCCTAATCCCCTTCTTAGCCCGTGGCAATCTTCACCCCATCCGCCAAAATGGCCGATACCCGTTTCTTCTTGGTCGTCTCGCAATAAATGCGCATCAATGGCTCGGTGCCGCTCATACGAATCAACAGCCAGCCGCCGTCAGCCAGCTCGAACTTGAAGCCGTCGGTCATGTTCTTGCCGGTCACTTTCAGGCCGCCAATGGTCGCGGGCTGTGCGCTCGCCAGTTTGGCCTTGATCGCCTCGCGCTTCACTGGGTCAATAATTGTGTCAATCCGGTCGTAATAATGCGCGCCCACTTTGCTGAACAAAAAGTCAACGAGTTCACTTGGCTTCTTGCCGGTCTTCACCATAAAGTCCAGCAGATACAAATTCGCCAGAATGCCGTCGCGCTCGGGCACATGCCCGCCAAAGGCAAAGCCGCCGCTCTCCTCGCCGCCAATCATGGCGTTGGTCTCGGTCATCTTGGGGGCCACATACTTAAAGCCCACGCCGGTTTCATACACCGGCACGTTGTAGAGCTTCCCCAGCTTGTCCAGCATCCCAGTAGTACTCAGTGTCTTCACAATCGCCCCGCGCTGGCCGCGCACTTCTAGTAAATACAACGCCAGCAAACCATACACGCGCAGTTGGTTCACGAACTGGCCTTTCTCATCGCCCAGGCCGCAGCGGTCGGCATCGCCATCAGTAATGCAGCACACATCGAACCCCAGCGCCTTTGTCGTCCGCAAGCCCACATCCACGTTGGGCGGGATCGGCTCCGGGCGGCGCATCTCTGGGAACACCGGGTTGCGCACGTTGTGAATCTCGTGAATATCCGTCGCGCCGCCGCCGATCAAACGCGGCAGCCAACCCGCGCCGTTGCCCCACATGGCATCCATCACAATTTTGATGCCCGCGTGCTTAATCGGCCCCAACTTCACCAGCTTCTTAATATTCGCGATGTATTCGCCGCTCGCGTCAAACTTCTCGATCAAGCCCTTCTTCACCGCCGCGTCGTAGCCCAGCGTTTTTACCTCGCTGCTGGGTGGGATGGCAGTCTCGATGGCCTTGAGACCCTCAGGATCGATGGCCCCACCGGTGTTGCCACGCACCTTAAACCCGTTGTCTTGCGGCGGGTTGTGGCTGGCGGTGATGTTGATCGCGCCCAGTGCCCCCTTAACTGGAACCGCATACGCAATCGTCGGCGTGGGTGTTGCGCCATCGGTCAGCCACACCTTGATGCCATGCGCGGCCAACACCTCGGCGGCGGCGGCGGCAAAATCCTCACTCAGAAACCGTTTGTCGTGGCCGATGACGACGCTGGGCTTTGTATTTCTTTTCGCCGTCGTCAAAATATATTTGGCATAGCCCGTCGCACAACGGCGCAGGTTCTCAAATGTGTAGTCATCGGCCATGCGTCCGCGCCAGCCATCGGTTCCAAATTTAATCGGTGTGTCGCTCATGTAAGTGTTCCTGAAAGTTTTGAAGGTTTTGATTATTTGAGTTTTGTAGATTTTACGAGCTAGGCAAGTCTAGCTGAAGAGTCCGTCAGGACTTTGCCTGCCCAGCACCCGATTTCAATCGGGTGCGCTGTGCTGCACAACAAGCGAGTTACGGCGTGCCGGGTATCGCACCCGAATGAATTCGGGTGCTGGTTGTAGCGAAGTCCTGCGGACTCACTCGGCGTTTTTCAATGGGCCTCTTGCATAGGTAGGGGCGCAGCGTGCGAATGGACTTTTGCAGGAGGTCTAATGGGGCTCAGAGTTTCTGGCAGCCAGCACAACCCAGTTTGTTAAAAATACAGCGTGCTACGAAAATAGCGATATGCAAAGTAAGCCAACTGACGCCCACCCACAAAACCAAAAAATAAACTGGTATCGCACCCCCATAGACCGCGACCTTCTCGCCAAGCTGAACCAGCGCAACGATGCGAAGGGGCTGGTGCAAACACTGGGGCATCTCGGCATCATCGGCTGCACTGGCGCGTTGGCTTGGTACGCTGCCTACAACCTGTCTTGGCTGGCGCTCGTGCCGGCGTTGTTTTTGCACGGCACAGTCTATGCCTTTCTGCTCAACGGCTTCCACGAGTTGTGCCATAGCACAGTGTTCAAATCCAAAAAACTCAACACGTTCTTTCTCAATGTTGTTAGCTTTCTGGGTGGCTACAACCCGGTCATGTTTTGGACCAGCCATCTCGAACACCACAAATACACCTTGCACCCGCCCGATGATCTTGAGGTGGTGTTGCCGGTCGAGATCACGCTCAAGAGCTTCCTCAAATATTCGTTCATCAACCCGTGGGGCTTTGTCGAGCGCATCAAAAACGAGGTTCGCCTGAGCCGAGGCATCTTAAAAGGCGAGTGGGAACATATTCTCTTCCCAGAAAGCGAACTGCAAAAATGCCAGCGGCTGTTCAACTGGGCGCGGCTGTTGCTGATTGGGCATGCTGCCATCGCAGTCGTCTCACTTGCGCTCGGTTTGTGGATGATCCCAGTTCTCATCACCCTGGCCCCGTTTTACGCCAGTTGTTTGTTGTTCTTTTGCAACAACACCCAACATGTAGGCCTGCAAGACAACGCACCGGATTTTCGCCTCTGCACCCGCACGTTTTTGCTCAATCCAGTCGTGCGCTTCTTATACTGGAACATGAACTTTCACATCGAGCATCACATGTATGCCGGTGTGCCGTGCTACCACTTGCGCCAATTGCACGAGGCCATTGCGCACGATCTGCCCCATTGCCCCAACGGCTTGTGGGAAACGTGGCACGAGATCATCAACATTTTGCGCAGGCAGAAAGTGGAACCGACGTACGAGTTTGTGCCCGCGTTGCCCACTAACTAACCAATCCCATCAACACCCGCGCCACTGCATCTGGGTCATGCCGAATCGAATCCTGCTTTTGCCACAAATCGCGCTTGGTGTCGGATAGCTCGGCTAGATCGCTTACCAGCGGCTTCACGCCCAGACCCTCGATGCAGCGCACTTCTTCATCGGTGGGCAGCAGCACATGCACGCCCTCGGCGGCATACAGCCGGGCGGCGTGGGCGGATGGGGCGCGGCTGTTGAGCAACACCGCATCTAAGCGGCCCTCGCCTAAATAGCGTGTAATCTGCCGCACATGGTCGAATAACTTGTAGCCATCGGTCTGCCCCGGCTGCGTGGTGTTGTTGCACACATACACCACTTTAGCCTTGCTTTCTTGGATGGCATTCGCAATGCCTTCAAACGCGAGACACGCAATGACTGTGGTGAATAAGCTGCCTGGCCCAATCGTAATCAGGTCAGCCTCGCGCAACACATCCACGCACGGTTCATACGCGTGCGCATCTTTGTCTTTGATGAACACGCGCTTGATCTCTGGCTTGCCCAGCGCCCGCACATGAAATTCTTCTTCCACCACGCGCCCGTCCATCAGTTCGGCGCAGATGTGCGTGCTGTGGGTCGTCACCGGCAAAATGGTGGCCTTTACGCCCGCCATGTTTTGCAACAAAGACACGGCCTGCCCAAAGTGGCCGGTCATCTGCGTCATGGCTGCCAACATCAGGTTGCCAAACGCCACGCCGTTGAGTGGCTCATAGTTCGGCACATCCAAACGGTGCTGCATCAGTTGCGCCACAAACCGTTCATCCGTTGCCAGCGTGGCAATGGCGTTGCGAATATCTCCCGGCGCAGGAATGTTGGCTAGGTTGCGCACCTTGCCGGTGCTGCGCCCGGTGTCGGTCACGGCAACAATGCCGGTCAGGTCATCCAAATACTTGCTGAGGCCCAGCAGCACCTGCACCGCGCCGCAGCCCCCGCCTATTGAAACCGCTTTGATGGATTTAGTCATTAGAGATTAGAGATTAGAGATTAGAGATTAGAGATTGGAAGCTATCGAGTCCAATCTCTAATCTCCAATCTCTTCTTTAGCTCTGCAATTCTTTCAAGTCCGCATCCACCATCATGTGAACTAGTTCCTTGAAGCTCACCTTTGGCTCCCAGCCCAGCACGCGGCCAGCTTTGCCGGGGTCGCCGATCAGCAAGTCCACTTCGGCAGGGCGGTAGAACTTGGGGTCGATGACGACATATTTCTCCCAATTCAGGCCCACGTGGTCAAACGCCACTTGGCACAGCTCACGGATGGTGTGGGTCTCGTTGGTTGCCAACACATAGTCATCGGGTGTGTCGTGTTGCAACATCATCCACATGCCGCGCACGTAATCACCTGCAAAGCCCCAGTCGCGTTGTGAATCTAGGTTGCCCAAATGCACATCTTTTTGCAGGCCCAGCTTGATGCGCGCCACCGCGTGCGTCACTTTGTGCGTCACGAATTCAAGACCACGCCGAGGAGATTCGTGATTGAACAACATGCCGCTGCACGCAAACAGGTTGTAGCTCTCGCGGTAGTTCACCGTAATCCAATGGCCGTAGACCTTTGCCACGCCATACGGGCTGCGTGGGTAAAACGGTGTGGTCTCGCGCTGGGGCACTTCCACCACTTTGCCAAACATCTCGCTGCTGCTGGCCTGGTAAAAGCGCGTGTCGGGCTTTACGTGCCGGATGGCTTCCAGCAAGCGCGTCACACCCAGCGCCGTAAATTC
>JAYTNY010000470.1:0-9638 GCA_043748055.1 Roseobacter sp. | reverse complement strand
CCGCCCACGGCCACCGATGTGCCGCCGACTGCGACGGACATCCCGCCGACTGCCACCAACACGCCTGTGCCGCCCACGGCCACTGCTACAGCCGCCGTTCAGCCCAGGGCCGATGTTTCCGTTGGCATGTCTGCACGTTGGTCAAGCACAAACCGTATTACGTTAACGCTCACGGTTGCCAATACAGGGCCATCCAGCGCAGCAAATGTGCGGTTGCTGGATACGGTCTACGGCGCAAGCCAGTTTGTGTCAGTCACGTCATCCAGAGGCAGTTGCACGCGTTTGACATTGCCCGCCCCCATCATTCTTAACTGCAACATCGGCAACCTAGCCGTGAATGCAAGTGCAACGATTCGTATTGTGGTCAGGGTGAACGCATCTACCAACCTCATCACGAATGCAGCACTGGCTGCTGCGTCCACCTCGGACCTCAGCGCAACAAATAACTACCAGCTAACCACGATTCGACGTTCAAGCACGCCTCAGTAAGTCACAAAATTAACCCAGTCCGAGGGCGTGCCTTTTGGTACGCCCTCGGATATGACAGTGCGAACTCCTCGACGGGAAGTTTCCCTTCTCGCTTCTCACCTCGGCCTTGCTAAAATCCCCTCCAGCGCAAGCCCAACCCTGCGCCAGAGGAGAACCCCCATGCCCAAAGGCCGCCGCTCAGATTTCGCCTATCAGCGCAACGCAGGCTCAACCCAATCGCTCAAACCCCTGCCGCGTCGCTTGCAGGCAGGATTGGAAGAAGCTGATGATCTAGCCAAACACGGCAACCCCATCGCCGCCCGCGCTGTGCTCCAAGACCTGGATCGCCAATACCCCAACCGTGAAGAAATCCTCTTCGAGCTTGTCAACTTCAACATTGATCTGAACGATTTACCCAGTCTCATCACCGCCTGCGAACGCCTCATCAAAGTCGCGCCTCATCTTGCTGATGCACAGATCACGTTGGGCAGGGCGTATATGGACTCGGTATACCCAACTTTGGCCTTGCGCTAGTTTCAACATGCGCTAAAAAACTTTCCCACCAGATTACCCGGTGATAGCCATGTTGCGTGCGTGCCTGATGCCCCCGGAGGTCTCTGCAAATAAGCCCGCGTGCGAATGGATTTTTGCAAGAGGCCTAATCGATTACGAAGCAATCAATACTGCGCGATTCGCGGACAGGAAATCCTTCACGCTTTGCGCTGGCTTCCCCGTCAGCTCAGCAACAGCGTTGGATTGCACGGCCAGCACACCCTGGGCAACTGCATCGTCAAACGATGCCACCATCTCGGCCACAAACTCAGGAAGCCCACTGGCGACTAAGCCAGCTTTCTTCTGTTCAAGCGTGATAGGCACAAATTCAATCGGCTTGTCCACAACCTCGCTCAAGGCTTTGGCGAGGTCTGCGCCAGTGATGATGGCGGGGCCGGTGATCTCCAGCGTTTTGCGAGAAACATCGGTAGAGGCCAGCGCCGCCGCCGCTGCGCGGGCGCAATCTTCGCGGGTGACATAGCCGACACCGGCCTGGGCGGTTGCTGCCATGAGTTGGCCGGTGGCGATGGCATAGGGCAGGGATTGCAGGAACATATCGGTATAAAGGCTGTTACGCAACACTGTCCAGCCTAGCTGGCTTTGGATCAGGGCTTGCTCGGTGGCATAGTGCGATGGCGCAATCGCTGGCGGCAAGCCCAAATCTGCGCGAATGACTGAGGTGTAAAGGATGTGTTTGACACCCGCTTTTGCCGCCGTCTCAACTGCGGAAACTTGGTGTTCCGCACGCCGATCCAGCGAATCGGTGCTGATGATGAGGAAGCGATCTACGCCGACCAAAGCTTTCGTCAACGATTCTGTGTCATCAAAGTCGGCGCGGCGCACGTCTACGCCTTTTGCAGCTAGGTCAGCCAGTTTTTCCGGCGAGCGTGTGAGGGCCACAGTGTGCCCGGCGTTGGCCTGAAGCAGTAATTCAATCACGCGCCGACCCAGTTGGCCGGATGCACCGCTCACGGCAAGTGTTTGTTGTGCCATTTCAAAATGTCCTTAAGAATGTCCTTAAAAGTTGATTTGCCAAGATAATTGACAAGACGTTCTCGTTGGTTACTATAGAAATGTGACAATCAAAAGGCAAGAAGGCACAAAAAGGTAGCATGACAACCAAAAAGTTACCTAGTTACCAAAAAGTAACTGACGGACCCAGTGTATATGATGCAGCGTGTCCGACGCGAATGGCGTTGGATTTGATTGCTAATAAGTGGACAGCACTGCTGGTGGGATTACTGGTAGACGGCCCGCAGCGTTTTGCGGCCCTGTCACGGCAGATTGGGGGCATTTCACAAAAAATGCTCACCCAAACGCTGCGTAGTATGGAGCGTGATGGATTAGTTATACGTACTATCTACGCCGAGGTTCCACCCCGTGTTGAATACACCCTCACCTCGCTAGGACAAACGTTGCGTGATCCACTTGTAGCGCTTCATATCTGGGCCGAGGAAAATGTTGGAGCAATGATCGCTGCCCAACAGCTTTATGACAGCAGAATTTCGCAAGCAGCCTCAAACCGAATTTAGCGAAATATTTTGATTGTGATAAACTTCTCAATCAGATAAGAGATTCATTAGTGCCACGTTTTGCCCTCGCAAAGTGGCACTTTTTAATGGTTGGTTTTCAATGCTTGCTGAATATCTTCCGATTCTGGTTTTGGTTATTGTAGCGACAGGTTTGGCGTGCCTGATCGTGCTAATCTCGGTGCTGTTTGGCCCGCGCCGCCGCGCCAACAACGCCACCAAACTGCGGCCCTACGAGTCGGGCATGAACGCCATCGGCCCTGGTCAACGTCGCTTCCCCATTCGCTTCTACCTCATCGCCGTGCTGTTTATCCTCTTCGACATCGAAGTGATTTTCTTTTACCCTTGGGCCGTCGCCTTTCGCCAACTCGGCGTGTTCGGCTTCATCGAGATGTTGATATTCGTTGCTATTTTGTTAGCAGGCTATGTCTGGGTGTGGAAGAAGGGCGCGCTTGAGTGGGAGACGATGGACAAGCAATGAGAGTGCTTAGTGCTAAGTGCTTAGTCCTAAGCGGACTGGCCTACTTAGCACTGAGGACTAAGCACTAAGGACTTTGTTGAGATGGGACTTGAACAAAAACTAGGCGACATGGGCATTGTCACCACCTCGTTGGAGAAAGCGGTGGGGTGGGCGCGCTCGAACGCTATTTGGCCGATGCTGTTTGGTCTGGCGTGTTGCGCCATCGAGATGATGAGTACGCAGGCCAGCAACTACGATTTGTCTCGGTTTGGCATGGAGCTGAACCGCGCCAGCCCGCGCCAGAGCGATCTGATGATCATCGCTGGGCGAGTGAGCCGCAAGATGGCCCCGATTATTCGCAATTTGTATGATCAGATGCCCGACCCGAAGTATGTGATTGCGATGGGTGATTGTGCCTCGTGCGGCGGCGTGTTTAACAATTACGCCATTGTGCAAGGTGTAGACGAAATTATTCCGGTGGATGTCTACATCGCCGGTTGCCCGCCGCGCCCCGAGACGCTAATTGACGGCATTATTAAGCTGCAAGAGAAGATTCAGGGCGAGAAGATTACGAAGTGGAAGTGAGGAAGTTTGAGTTTGAGTCTGTCCCAGACTCCCAACTCAAACTCCCGACTCAAACTGTTATGGCAGAAGCCCCCGCAACCCCAGCATTCAACCTCCCCGACGGCTTGGTGGCCAGCACCACCGTTTTTCGAGAGGAAGTGACGCTGCATACAACCCGCGAGAAGTTATTGGACTTGCTGGCGCATTTGAAGAACGAGCAGCAGTTCAATATGCTGACTGACGAGACCTGCACGGATTACTTCCCGCAGGAACCGCGCTTTGGCATGATCTACCAGCTTTACTCGCTGCCGCGCAACATTCGTGTTCGCGTCAAAGTGATGTTGAGCGAGTTTGACCCGAAGTTGCCCAGCGCCTGCGCTGTTTACATCAATGCCAACTGGCTGGAGCGCGAGGTGTATGACTTGTTTGGCATTCTCTTCGAGGGCCATCCCGACCTGCGGCGCATTTTGCTGCCGCTGGGCTACGAAGGCCACCCGCTGCGCAAAGAGATTCCCGTGACTGTAGAAGAAAATGCGTTCTCGTTCAACCGCGAGCGGATTGACCGAGAGAAGCCGTATGCGACAGAATAGCGATTAGCCATCAGCGGTCAGCAATCAGCTTTTCAGCGCAACGTGCTGATTGCTGAAAGCTGATGGCTGAAAGCTTATAACTGATAGCTAAATAAAAATGGTTGCTGAACCCACAAAATTCCAAGAACAGATTCTGGAGATACACGATTCGCCGTTGAACGTGGTGAAGGCTGAGGATGTGCAGCTCGACATCACGTTTGACCAGTTGCGCAAACTGGTGAGCGAACGCGCCTTGAACGGTGAGACCATGTTGCTGAACATGGGGCCGCATCACCCCAGCACGCATGGCGTGTTGCGCTTGCTGCTTGAATTAGACGGCGAGACCGTCATCAACTGCATCCCCGACATCGGCTACTTGCACACAGGCATCGAGAAGACGGCGGAGGGCAAGACTTTTCTCAAGGCCATCCCGCTGACGGATCGCACCGATTACATGTCGCCGATGATTAACAACTTTGCGTTTTGTGGCGCGGTTGAGAAATTGGTGGGCATTGATGTGCCAGCCCGTGCGCAATACCTACGCGTAATTTTGTCTGAGTTGACGCGCTTGAACAGCCATTTGGTGTGGCTGGGCACGCACGCGCTGGACATTGGCGCAATGAGCGTGTTCTTGTATTGCTTCCGCGAGCGCGAATTAATTTTAGACATTTACGAAAGCGTAAGCGGCGCACGCATGATGAGCACCTACTTTCGGCCTGGCGGCTTGTGGCGAGACGTGCCGGACAGCTTCGTGGACAAGGTCAAAAATATTTTGAATGTGTTCCCAGGCCGCATTTTGGAGTACGAGAAGCTGCTGAAGAAGAACCCGATCTGGCGCGACCGAACAGTTGACGTAGGCAAAATTAGTGCTGAGGACGCGATTGCGTTTGGCTGCACCGGCCCAACCCTGCGCGGCAGCGGGGTGAAGTATGACGTGCGCAAGGCGGCCCCGTACTCCAGCTACGACCATTTTGATTTCGAGATTCCGGTAGGCAGCAACGGCGATGTGTATGACCGCTATCGCTGTCGCCTGGAAGAAATGCCGATCAGCTTGAAGATTATTAAGCAGGCATTGGATAGGTTGCCGCCAGGGCCGGTGATTACCGACGACCGCAAAGTTGCGCCGCCGCCCAAACACGAGATAGCGTATTCGATGGAGTCGTTGATCCATCACTTTAAGCTGTGGACGGAAGGCTTTAAGGCGCCGGAGGGCGACACCTACTTTGCGGTGGAAAGCGGCAAAGGTGAGTACGGCGTGTACTTGAGCGGCAACGATACGCCGAAGGCGCGCCGTGTGCATTTCCGTGCGCCCAGCTTTAACAATCTGCAAGCCCTGCCGCTGATGAGCAAAGGCTGCATGTTGGCCGACTTGGTGGCGATCATCGGTTCGATTGATATTGTGTTGGGAGATGTGGACAGGTAGCTGTTAGCGATTAGCGGTCAGCGTTCAGCTTGAACGTGCGCCGCGAAAAGCTGATAGCTGACTGCTGATAGCTGAATGCTAAAAGAGAAACGTTCTGCCGAAATTGAGAAGCTGCTGGCGAAATACCCGCCAGAGCGCAAGCGCAGCGCGGTGATGCCGTTGCTGTATATGGCGCAAGAGGAATACGGGTATTGCAGCGCCGCGGCGATTAAAGAGGTTGCCGAGATTTTGTATCTCGACCCAACTGAGGTGAAGGGTGTGGTGGGCTTTTACACCATGTATCGCAAGCACCCGGTGGGGGCGCATGTGATTGAGATTTGCGACGACTTGCCATGCGCATTGCGTGGAGCCGATAAGTTTGTGACGCAGTGCGAACACAAGCTGGGTATTAAAGCGGGCGAGACCACGCCGGATGGCGCAATTACGCTGAACGTGGTGATGTGTATTGCGGCCTGTCATCGTGCGCCGTGCGCCCAAGTAGATTGGGC
Organism: Roseobacter sp.; assembly: GCA_043748055.1. Taxonomy (GTDB): domain Bacteria; phylum Chloroflexota; class Anaerolineae; order J036; family Brachytrichaceae; genus JANMVQ01. The sequence continues at coordinate 3,585 of JAYTNY010000470.1, read as the reverse complement.
GTATCACTATGATTTGGATGAGGCGAAGTTTGATGCGTTGGTGACGACGTTAAAAAAATAGTTAGGAGTTGAGATGCCGACGACTTTAGAAAAACACATTCTCTTGCGAGATGAAGATGTTCCCAACATTCGGGAGATTGACGTATATACAGCCAACGAAGGCTATGCGGCCTGGAAGAAGGCCGTGACGACGATGAAGCCGGATGAAGTGATTGGGGTAGTGAAAGAAAGCGGCTTGCGCGGGCGAGGTGGCGCAGGCTTTCCAGCGGGCCTGAAGTGGAGCTTCATCCCCAAAGATATTTTCCCAAAGTATGTGACCGTGAACTGCGATGAGAGCGAACCGGGGACGTTTAAGGATCACCAGTTGATTCGACAGAACCCGCACCAAGTGATTGAAGGCACGGCGCTGTGCGCGTATGCCATCGGCTGCAACACGGCCTATATTTACTGCCGAGGCGAATTTTTTGAGCCGGGCGAAAACTTGCAGACCGCGATTGATGAGGCCTATGCCAAAGGCATGTTGGGCAAGAATTTGTTTGGCACCGAGTATTCGCTGGACATTTATATTCATTACGGCGCGGGCGCATATATTTGTGGCGAGGAGAGCGCCTTGCTGGAATCGTTGGAAGGCAAGATCGGGCAGCCTCGGCTCAAGCCGCCGTTCCCGGCGGTGGTGGGGTTGTATGGCAAACCGACGGTCATCAACAACGTCGAGACGTTGGCGAATGTGCCGCCCATCATTTTGAACGGCCCAGCCTGGTACAAGCAGTGGGGTACCGAGAAAAGCCCCGGCGTAAAGTTAATCAGCGTGTGCGGGCATGTGGCGAAGCCGGGTAACTACGAGATTGCGCTGAGTTCGATGACGATTAACGACTTGCTGGAGTTGGCGGGTGGCAGCAGCACGGGCAGGCCGATTAAGGCCATGCTGCCCGCTGGGTCGTCCAGCCCTATTATTCCCGCCTCAAACTTTAATACCAAGCTAGATTACGAAGCGATGGGCGCGATTGGTTCGGTGCTGGGGTCTGGCTCGTTCATTTTTATGGATGACAGCGTGAACATGGTGTGGGCAGCGCGCAAGATGATTCGCTTCTTTAAGCATGAAAGCTGTGGCAAATGCACGCCTTGCCGCGAAGGCACGCATTGGGCGTTGAAGGTGTATGACAAGCTGCTGCGAGGTGATGGCACGATGGCCGATGTGGACATGATTTCCGAGGTGAACAAGCAGATTATTGGCAAGTGCTTTTGCCCGCTGGGCGAGTTTGCGACCAGCAGCATGACGTTTACGCTGAAGCACTTTAAGCAGGATTACATTGATTTTATTGAGCAGGGCAAGGGTGGACGCGAGGATTGGATGATTGAGTTGGAGCGCGATCACGCGTTGCCGGGGATGGTGGCGGCGCATTAGGATGAGATTAAGAGATGAGCGAGATGGCACTGCAACTTTCCGAGCGCAAGAAGCAACTTGAAGCTGAGCTGGCGCGCATGGTGCGCGTGTTGTCTGCGGATGCGATGGTTGAGAAGATGATTGTGTTTGGGTCGCTTGCCAGCGGTGAGATACATGAGTGGTCGGATATAGATTTGTTGGTGGTGAAGGAGACGAATAAAAGATTCTTGGATCGGTCGTACGAAGTTCGGATGAAGTTAAAAACCCGCGAGGCGGCTGACTTTGTGGTGTATACACCGCAAGAATTTGTTGAGATGGCGCAGAGTCGGCGATTTGTACGAGAAGAAATTGTAGAAAAGGGACGAGTTGTTTATGAGCGACAGGAACAGCGCGCTGCGCTGGCTTGAGTTTGCACAAACCGATGTGCGAATGGCTCAACTCGCTTTGCCAGAAAGTTTGTTTGCGGCAGTGTGCTTTCATGCGCAGCAGGCCGTTGAAAAGTCCATGAAAGCGATTCTGGCAATGCGCGAAGAGAACATTCCCAAAACGCATTCTCTGGCACGACTGAGTGATCAGATTGGTGGGTCTGAGTTTGATGATTTAGAGGCGGCGTTGACACGATTGGATGATGTGTATTTGACATCGCGTTATCCCGATTTACTGCCGGGATCATTGCCAGAAGGGTTGCCAACTCAGCAAGTTGCTGAGCAGGTTTTGGCGGCAGCGCAGATTGTGTATGAACGAGTGAGTAGCATGATGGAATAAGTAGTGGTTTTTGATGTGCGAACAAAAGTTCGGCAAGCGCGTCCGCAAGGTTATGCTTGCCACAAGGGAGGGGGGCTATGTTCAGTAAGACACGTTCGTTCGTTTCGGTGTTAGTGGCGGTTGTGTTGATGGGGCTGCAACCGGCGGTTGCCCTCGTGCTAACCGTTACGCCGATTGGCAAAATTGAAAAGGCGCAACTTGGCAAATACATCACGATTAAAGGCACGATTAAAGAAGCCAGCAACTTTTCGGTGGGCTTTAAGTACGTGGTGGCCGATGAGACGGGTGAGATGGCGGTGACGTTTTTTGAGAAGACTTACGACACACTGCCCAAGCCGGAGTTGGTGCAGGTGGGTGCGGTTGCTCAAATTACTGGGCGGTTGGATGAGTACCAGGGCGCATACGAGATTGTGCCCAACAAAGGCAAAGATACGTTGGTGATTACGCCGACAGCCCGCACGGTCATTAGCCGGTCGCTGGGCAGCATCAACAATGGCGACTTTGGGGCGCTGGTGCAGGTGGTGGGCGAGGTCTACAGCGTGGAGCCTTTTGATAAAGGTGTAGACGTAATTGTGTTCGACAAAAGCGGCGCGCAAAAAGTGAAGTTGTGGAGTGTGGTGGCCAAGCGCGTGGCAAAAGATGTGTTGAAGAAAGGCACGCAGGTGCGCGTGATTGGCAAAGTAAGAAATTCCAGGGCATTGGGGTTGCGCATTGAGCCTGCATTGCCGGTGGATGTGACGGTTGTGAAACAGCCTTCAGCAGTCAGCGTTCAGCCCTAAGCTGATCGCTAATCGCTAATCGCTGATAGCTAAAACATGGCAGATTTAGTAAACCTAACCATAGATGGTGTCCCTGTTGCCGTGCCCAAAGGTACGCTGGTGGTGGATGCCGCCAAGAAGATCGAGAACGATATTCCGGTTTTCTGTTACCACCCCAAGATGAAGCCGGTGGGCATGTGCCGCATGTGCCTAGTTGAAGTGGGCACGCCGAAGATGGACCCCGCCACCAAACAAGTGGTGCTGGGCGAAGACGGCAAAGCCGTGATTGCCTGGATGCCCAAGCTGACGACGGCCTGCACCACGCCGGTGAGTGAAGGCATGGCCGTGCGCACCGCTACCAAAAACGTGAGCGAGGCGCGCGAGGATGTGCTGGAGTTTTTGCTCACTAGCCACCCGCTGGATTGCCCCATTTGCGACAAGGGCGGAGAATGCCCGCTGCAAAATTTGACGTTGGCGCATGGCCCCGGCAACAGCCGGTTTGATTACGCCGATAAGCAGCACAACGATAAGCACGCGCCACTGGGCGATTTGATTTTCTTAGACCGCGAACGTTGCATCATGTGCAGCCGGTGCGTGCGCTTTGAGGATGAGCTGGCCGACGACCATGTGTTGGCGGTGAATGAGCGCGGGCGCAAGATTGAAATTGTGACGCTGAGC
>JAYTNY010000469.1:0-2060 GCA_043748055.1 Roseobacter sp. | reverse complement strand
ATCAACCCAAACGCCAGCAGCCACCCCCACACAAACTGGCCGGAGGTGTAGGTGTAGAACGTGAGGCCGAACGCAACACCGGCGAGTAACGCGGCTAATGTGCGACGCACATGACTACCATGGCTCTTAAAGGCATACGCCGCCAACGCCACAAACACGCACAACAGCAATGGCAACGTGATGGCGCGATACGTGACGCGGCTGAGGGCGACATGCCAAAACGTGATGGCGAGAACACCCGCGCTGAGCACGCCCACGCGATGCGAGAACAAATTGCGCCCCGCAAAGTAAATGGCGACGAGTGTGGCGATGCCCACACAGGCCGAGACGATGCGCAGCGCCTCTGGTGTGCGGCCCAGCACACCCACACCTAGCGCTAGCAGATATATGAACAGGCCCTCGCGCCCATTGTTGGCGGCGAAGTAGAGATGAAACTCGCCGCGAAGCACACGCAGCGCATCCAGGCCATAGAAGCCTTCATCGCGGTACAGCCCCGGCGGCAATTCGCCCACGCGGTACAGCCGCAGATACGCGCCAGCGACCAGAATGACGGCGAGCGGGAGCCAAGATTGGAGGAGGCGGAAGTGACGAATGAGCAAAGCTACAAAGCGGGGATCGCGTATTTCGTCTTTCGTATTGCGTTGGGTACTTGTAGACCAACGCAATACGAAAGACGAAAGATGCATCATGCAGGTCTAAACAAAACCAAGCTGGCCGTATGCCCGTGCAGAAAATTGCGGCCACCAATGGGGCCAATCTCGCCACCACAAAAAAAGCCAGTGAGCGGCACGGCTTGTTCGGCACCGAGAGCGCCTTGAATGATTTTTACATCGCCGTCGGGATGATCGAACAAACGCGTGCCTCGGCCATTGCACGAGAACAGAATCGCGCCTGCGGGCGCATCAAAAAAAGCCTGTGGCGTGAGCATCAGTTCCAGGTCTTCCTCGGCGGTCTTGGCATCCCGTAAGTGAAACTGAACGACTTCGCCATCCTCCAAAAAGTCGCCGATGGCGATGGCACCAGAGTGCTGGTCTACGCCGCGCATGCCGCGGATCAGAAAGTCACCTCGGCCCAGCACGTCGTCGCTATTGCCGGGTGAGAGGCGGCGCACAGCCCGGCCCACATACAGGCCGTTGCTTAACAGGGCTTGGTCGGCCTCGTCCAGTTCGTTCACCATCTCTTGCACTTGTTTCAGCGGCGAGCCACCGTTCAAACTAAAGATCATGTCCTCGCTGGTGCCGGTTACTTTGTAGGTGTGGCCGATGGGGCGGCAACCTTGCGAGACGACGACGTCGATCGCTACATCGCCCGAAAGCGCCACGCCCACTGCGCCAAAGCTGCGCACCTCGTCGTTCAAGATAAGGGCGTTGGCACCCGCGTATTGCGCGCTGCTGGCCATGCCACCCATCACGGGCGCGCCGATGTAATACGCGTTGAAGGCCTCTAGCAGCGGGTCTATGGGCGTGCTAAACGGATCGGCCAGCAACAGGAATAATTTGGGCACGCTTTGCACCCCAATGGCTTTGCGGAACGCCAGCGTGCTGTCCAGCATCTCGTTCCAGTTTTGCACCTCGTTTACATGGAGTTGAAACGGTGTGACCTGCACCCCTGGCAACTGCGCAGCGATGAGCGAGACGGCTGGCTCACGTTCAATCTCCTGGTCTGTGGCGATTACGCCCTCGGCAGAACAGCCGATAAGCGTGCCGATGTTGAGGGTGCGGCGCAGTTCCTCGGCCAGCAGGTGCGCTTTGGGCGCGTAATGCGGCGAGAGAAAGACGATGGCGAGGTCTACTTCATCTGGCAATTGCATGCGCACTTGCGCGGCCAGCAGGCGGGCTACCTCGGCAGCATCTCGCACCTGTTCGCGGTCGGTGACCAATGCAGAAACAAATTTCATTGAATGCCAAAGATTTTACAGGCGACAGTTGTAGAGACGCGCAGCAGCGCGTCTCTACATGTGCGTCTCTACGAGATAATCAATAACGATGCGAGTAACGATGCTCTCGAAGGCGCTGGTGATGGGCGCATACCAACGCAAATGCGAATTGATCGCGGCGCAT
>JAYTNY010000468.1:0-1567 GCA_043748055.1 Roseobacter sp. | reverse complement strand
GCGTGGGGTAAATCTTGACGATTGAGGTTGGGGCAGCCACGCGGCACTCACGCTCAAGGTGCATCAACGCCTCCCATTCTGAATCTCTAATCTCCAATCTCTTTTTGCCTGCAACGCTTCCAAATCCAAATGCAACACGCGGTGCAGCTTCTTGTAGAACGCCGAGGTATACGTGCCGCGAAACAACATCGCCAGTTCGTTGCTGTCCGTCCAGTGGTCTTTGGCGCTCAACTGCGTTTTCACCATCTCGTGAAATTTAGTACCGGGCAATGGGTAACTGACGCTGATGCCAATGCTGTCGGGCAGCGCCTCGCGCACTAAATTAACCGTAAGCATGATGTCGTCCCACGTCTCGCCGGGGTAGCCAAACTGAATAAAGAAGCAGGCCTTGATGCCCGCCCGACCCAGCCGTAGCCGCGCATCCTTAATCTGTTGAACGGTTGTGCCTTTGTCCATCGCATCCAGAATTTTCTGGCTGCCGCTCTCGGCACCCATCCACACCTCCACGCAACCGGCCTGCTTTAAGCCAGCCACGGCCTCATCCGTCATCAAATCTGCACGAGATTGAATCATGAACGGGATGGCGGCATCACGCTCGGCCACCGCGCGCCCAAACTCGGCCACCCACTGCGGGCGCAGGCCAAAAATATCATCGGCAAACCAGATGTGATCGGGCCGAAGCATGCGTTTCATCACTGCCATCTCCTGGGCCACATGGGCGGGCGAACGCATGGCATAGCGTTGGCCCCAGATGGGCTTGGCGCACCAGTTGCAATGAAACGGACACCCGCGCGTGCTGGCCAGGTTCACGCTGAAGTAGCCGTGCGCGTTCGTCCACGCATTGCGATATTTCTCAACATCCAACAAATCCCAGGCCGCAAATGGAAAAACATCTGGCTTGCGCTCTGGCGTTCGCTTGGGCGAATGCGTGACACTCTCGCCATCGAGATAGGCGACACCTGAAATAGTGATTAGGGATTGGTGATGGGTGATTGATGTGCCTAATCCCCAATCCCCAATCCCTAATCCCTTAACTGCATGAACCAACTCACGCACCGTGTGGTCGCCCTCGCCGATGACGGCCATGTGCGCACCGTGCTGCAAAAAGACTTCGGGGTGGTCACTCACATCCGAGCCAGCGACAATGACTAAAGCGTTCGCATGGCGGGCCATTTGAATCATGGCGCAGGCTGCCTCGCGCATGCGGCTCAGACACATCTTGCTCAGAAAGTTAAAGTTGTCTTCATACAAAACGACAATGCGCGGCGCATGCATGTGCAGCATCGTCGCAAATTCGTGTTCGCCCTCGGCCAACATCGCATCGAACAACGCCACCGAGCAACCGGTCTCGCGCAACTGGCTTGCCATATACAGCGCAGCCAGCGGCGGGTAAGGCTTCATCTTTTGGGTTTGCTTTGCATCGTAGCGAAGAAAATATGAATGAGCCAACAACACATCAATCATGGATTCAGAGTATAGGGGTCTTGCTCAATTTGTATTTAGTGCCAGAGACTATCTTTGGTTAGTATCAATAGGCCTCTTGCACATAAATCGCCTCAAGCTGCCT
>JAYTNY010000467.1:0-6469 GCA_043748055.1 Roseobacter sp. | reverse complement strand
CAGTTGGCGGCGAGATTGATATCGCTGGGTGCGCATGTCACGCTGGTAGATTCGCTTATTCCTGAATACGGCGGCAACCTTGCCAACGTCGAAGCGATCAAAGACAAGGTGCAGATCAACATCGCCGATGTGCGCGACGAGCACTCAATGGACTACCTGGTGCGTGAGCGCGATTTTTTGTTTAACCTAGCCGGGCAAACCAGCCATGCCGATTCGATGACCAATCCTTACACGGACTTGGACATCAATTGCCGCGCACAGCTCTCGATATTGGAAGCCTGCCGCAAACACAACCAAAAAATAAAAGTAGTGTTTGCCAGCACCCGCCAGATTTACGGCAAGCCCGATTATTTGCCGGTGGACGAGCAACACTTGTTGCACCCAACCGACGTGAACGGCATTAACAAGATGGCGGGCGAGTGGTATCACATTCTGTACAACAACGTGTATGGCATTCGTTCTGTATCGTTGCGATTGACCAACACCTACGGCCCGTGCATGCGTGTGAAAGACGCGCGCCAAACGTTTTTGGGCATCTGGATCAAGCGCTTGATTGAAGACCAGCCGATAGATGTGTTTGGCGATGGCAAGCAGTTGCGCGACTTTAACTATGTGGAAGATGTTGTAGACGCAATGCTGTTCTCTGCGGCAGATGAAGCCGCAAACGGGCAAATTTACAACTTGGGCAGCGACGAAGTGGTGAGCCTGGCCGACCTGGCCCAGATGATGGTTGAAGTCAACGGCGGCGGCGAATTCCGCATCGTGCCCTTCCCGCCCGAACGCAAAGCCATTGATATTGGCGATTACTACGCCAACTATTACAAAGTGAAACACGCGCTGGGCTGGCAACCCCGCATCAAGTTGCGCGAAGGTATTCGACGCTCATTAGAGTACTACCGAACGCATAAAGATAAATACTGGTAACCCATAACCAATCACAACCTATGAAAGCCGAAGAATATGAAATCATGTACCGTGTCGAAGATACCCTGTGGTGGTATCGCGGCATGGAAGCCATTAGCCGCGCCGTGATCGAGCGCAACTATGCCCGAGGCGGCAAGCTAAAGATTTTGGATGCCGGGTGTGGCACGGGTGCAGTAATGAATTATCTGACCGATTACGGATGCGTAACCGGCATGGACTTCTCATCCCAGGCACTGCAATTTTGCCGGGTGCGCGGCAAAGAGCAGTTGACGCAAGGCTCGGTGAATAGGTTGCCTCTGGCCGATCACAACTTCGATCTGGTGACATCGTTTGATGTGCTGTGTTGCCATGGCATTGACGAGCACATGGCATTGAGCGAGTTTGTGCGCGTGCTAAAGCCGGGTGGCCGGGCCATGTTGCGGCTACCCGCCTACGAGTGGATGCGCGGCGCACACGACCTGGCTGTGAATATTGCCCACCGCTATACCCGTGATGACATTCGCCAGAAGCTGGTGCAGGCTGGTTTTGAGGTGGAGCATGTAAGCCATGCCAACATGCTGCTGTTTCCGCTGGCTGCATTTAAGCGGTTGGTGATGGAGCGACTCTCGCGCAAGCAAGAGAAAAGCGATTTGACTCTGGGCACAGGTGGCATGAATAGCTTTTTCAAAAATGTTTTGACCACTGAGGCGAAATGGGTGGCTGGGGCCGGTTTGCCATTTGGGTTAACGGTGGTTGCCCTCGCCAGAAAACTGTAGAAAAACATGATTGCATCATTCGATTTGAAACGACAAACAGCGGCCATTCGCGCCGAACTAGACGAAGCCACCGCGCGGGTGTATTCCAGCGGCTGGTTCATCCTCGGCCCGGAGGTCGAGGCATTTGAGCGCGAGTTTGCCAGCTACATGGGCGTGAAGCATGCCATTAGCGTGGGCAATGGCACGGATGCGTTGGTGATTGGCCTGAAGGCCATCGGCGTGGGCGAGGGCGATGAGGTGATTACCGTGCCCAACACCGCTGTTGCCACCGTGGCCGCGATTGAGCTGACTGGGGCAACGCCCGTGTTCGTGGATGTGCGGCCCGATACGATGTTGATGGACGCTGACCGCGTGGCGAAAGCCATCAACAAAAAAACCAAAGCCATTGTGCCGGTGCACTTGTTTGGGCAGGCTGTGGATTTGGACCCGATCTTTGCGTTGGCCCGCCAGCACAACGTGATGGTGTTTGAAGATTGCGCACAGTGTCATGCGGCCACGTATAAGGGCAAGAAGACGGGTAGCCTGGGCGTGGCGGGTTCGTTTAGTTTTTACCCTACCAAGAATTTAGGCGCGTTGGGTGATGGCGGTATGGTGGTGACGAACGACGACGCCGCTGCCGACCAAGCCAAACTGCTACGCCAATACGGCTGGCGCGAGCGCTACATCAGCGAGATCAAAGGCATGAACACGCGTCTGGATGAATTGCAGGCCGCGCTGCTGCGCGTAAAGCTAAAGCACTTGGATGCGTGGACGCAGGCCCGCCGCGAACGTGCGGCGCTGTATGACGAGTTGCTCTCGCCGCTGGCGGGCATCATCACCACGCCCACCCAGGCCGCTTACGGCGAGTCGGTGTATCACCTGTATGTGATTCAGAGCCAACGGCGCGATGCGCTGATGGCGCACCTCAAGGGCAGGGGCATCAGCACTTCGATTCAGTATCCATTGCCCATTCATGTGCAGCCCGCTTACACACAGCTTGCGCCCATGGGTGGGCTGCCGGTGGCCGAGAAATTGGCGACGGAGATTCTCTCGCTGCCGATGTACCCGGAGTTGACGTTGGATGAGGTGCGCGAGGTGGCGGGGGCGGTGAGGGAGTTTGAGGCGTGAGGCTCACGCCTTCAGAATGCGTTGAACCTTTGTTGCAATGGCATTCATTTCAGCTTCGCTCACGCGTTCCCCATCAGCTACGCCTAGATAGCTGAAGATATTTGGGCCGCGCCGCTCAGTGGGCAAATCGGCCATGCGCGGCACCACATGAACATGTACATGCGGGTGATCGGGATGCTCAGCGAACTGGATCACATAGGTCTTCTGGCAGCCAACCACTTCTTTTAAGGCGATGGATGTGCGGCGAATGAGCGCGCCTAACTCGGTGGCTTCGTCTTCGGTCAGTTCATCTATCGCTTCGATGTGCCTGCGCGTCACCAACACCAGCCAACCTTTGAGCGAGGTGTTGTAGCCGTGAACGACGTCCCAGAAAGGCGTGCGCAGGATGTTGTCCCATAGTGGGGCAGTGCCGGAATCGCGGGCGGCGAGGAAGGTGCAGGTTTTGCAGTTTGGCATGGCGGCAAGACGAAGTAGAAGGTAGCTTGCTAGCTCATCTCAAGGGGCGTAAACGTCCAAAATCTGGTCTGTGAAAACAACAGAACCAACTGCACCGATAGAAGAGTATATGCGGGAAGCATTGCCGCAGGCGCACGGACATCAAATAAAAGGGATAACCGATTTCATAGCCGCGATCATTGAGCGACAGACGGGAACTGAACAACCACCGGCTAAAGCCGGTGGGTTCAACCGCGACTGAAAGTCGCCTGAAGAATTTCAGCGTAACAACGAGAGTCAACAAGGTTTTATCGTGCATACAAAATCACTTCTACACCAAGACTTGATCTGCCAAGTAAACGGCGACAAATTTAGTTTGCAATTGATATGTGCTCAGCGCGTTTGTTACTCTATTGGAGAGATTGAAATCCTGCCTGCCTAAAGGCAGGGGTTTCAACCTCTTATACAGACAACGATGTAGACCTTGAACGCGTCCTTCGACTGCGCGTGCACTTTCTTTTGAGTGCGGCACATAGGCCACAAGCACGCTTCGCTCAGGATGCTCTCTTATGTTGTTAGGTTACTGCGTAACGTGAGTGAATAATAGCGAATTACACTCGCGTTCATGAACATCCCCTTAACCCTCTCCCCCACCGATCTCCTCTTCGTCATCTCCGGCTCGCTGCTCATTGGGGCCAGCAAAACCGGCATACCCGGCGCGGGTATTCTCGCCGTCATTCTCATCGCCAACGTCTTCACCAATGGCCGCTTGGCCAACGGCGCAACCACGCCGCTGCTAATTTTGGCCGATGTGTTCGCCGTCTACTGGTATCAAAAGCACACCCGCTGGGACAAGGTGCGCGAGTTGATTCCCTCGGTCGCCATTGGCGCGCTTATTGGTGTGGGCTTTTTGTTTTGGCTGGATGAAGACCGCGCGGGCAAGAATTTATTTAACTTAATCATCGGCAGCATCGTGTTGCTCATGCTGGTCATCTACCTGGCCCGCAATTGGCTGGGAGATCGCCTCTCGCCCACCACCGCAGTTGGGCGTTTCTTCGCGGGCAGCATGGCGGGCTTCGCCACGTTTGTGTCCAACGCTGCTGGCCCCATCATGTCCATTTACATGAGCGCCCTCAAACTGCCCAAGAGCGAATTTATGGGCACCACCGCCTGGTACTACTTTATTTTTAACCTCTGCAAATTGCCGTTTTACCTGCTGCTGCAATGGCTCAAGCCCGACAAGCCCACCTTCAGCCTTCAGACCCTCACCTTCAACCTGCTGATGATTCCCTGCGTCATCGCCGGGGTCTTTGCGGGCAAGTGGCTGCTGCCGCGCATCTCGCAAAAACTGTTCGAGGCCCTGGTGTTAGCACTGGCCGCTGCGGCTGCGGTGCGGCTGGTGTGGACTTACTTTGCGTGAGGCCCACACCCCTCGCCGCAGACAGCGGCCCCTCCTCCCTCAGAATGGGGGAGGGGCCTACTTCTTAAACATTAACGGCAACACATACTGCCGCGTGTCGGGCCACAGCCATTGCGCAGCTTGCAGCACGGTGCCCGTGTCCGTCTCGATGCGCGCCGTGCAGTAAAACGCCAGCGGCAGCGCCCCAAAGCGTGGCAGCGTAATTGGGTAGCTCACTTCTATTTCTTGCCCCACGGCCAAACTGCGCTGCAAAGTGATGAGGTTGCCACTGCGCTGTGCGGGTGTTGCCTCTGCGGCCAAACGCGAGTTACCCACCACTTCCACCACGTCAATCAATGCCTCATCCCCCAGCACCAACCCGGTGGGCACCGGAATGCTGAGGGTGAGCGATGGCACGGCTGTGCTACCCATGTTGCGCACATGCACCGTCATCACGTTGCCGGTGCTCCACTTGGGTTTTTGCGGCAGGGCAATGCTGGCTTGCAGCAGCGGCGCGGCCACGCGCATCACGCTCTCGCGCTGCCAGGTCAGGCCTGCATCGCTCAGGTTCACGCTCAGCGTGGCGGTTAACGGGGTGTAATCTGGCAGGCCCGTGTTGATCTGCGTTTCAAACGTCCACGTCAACACCTCACCCGGTTTTACCCAGCCGCGCCACGCACCCGCGTTGCTCGCCGAGGCATTGGGCAGCGTGGACGACACCACCGTTAGCCCGCCCGCCACTGGCACGGAGAGCGACACCGTTTGGCTGGGCATGCTGCTTATGAACGGGTCGGCCCGCAGTGTCAGCGTGTAGGTCACGCGCTCGCCCACATTTGCACGGGCTCGGTCAGCCACCAGCGCCGAATCCCCCAGCCACGAGAGCCAGCCCACCGCGCGGTTCATCACCTCGGCCCGCATTGTTGGCGTTAGCGCCTCGAAGGCAAACGGCAAGAACGCGGTGCGCCACTGCGCAGGCTTTAGACCGCTGGCGCTGATGCCTGTGCGCGCCAGCGCCGCCGGTTGCCCGCTTTGGCTGCGTAAAAACACGGTGGTTTTGGGCAGAGGTTGCACGGCGGTGCTTAAATTCCAGTTGTAGGGGAAGGGCAGCATGGATGTAGCCAACACGCCATCGCCTAACGGGTTGCCCGGTTCGCCCACCACGGTCGTAATCGTGTCGCCGTAATCCACTGAGCCAACGCCAAAATAATCCTGATCGAACCCATTGCCCCCGGTGTATTGCAGCGCGGCCTGCGAACTGAAGAACAAGCGCCCGCCTGCCTCCAAATACTTGCGCCAGGTCTCTTGCTCTTTGGGTGTGATTGGGTCGAACCAGTCGTAGCCGTTAAACCACACCACCAGGCCGTATTGCTTCAGCAAGCTCAGCGGCGGCGAGACGCTAGTGTTGCTGCTGCCCTGGCTGTCCCACCGGTCTACGGCGGTGTTGCCAAACGCAGCCAGCGCGTCCAAATACTTTTGCTCGTTTTGGTAAAAGCGCTCGTCGTCTACCAACAGCAGGCTGCCGGGGGTTTTGGTGCTGAAGGCCAGCGTGTCGGTGGCGGCGGGTGCGCGTTGCGAGGTGGCCGTAATCGTCACCACATCCCGGCTGTTCATGGGTGCGCCGGGCGGAATGCTGACCGTGACGGTGATATTGGCAGTAGCGCACGGCTTAAGCGCCACCGACGATGCCGCCAGCTTGGTGGGCCACACGTTGCCGCCCAGCTTAAGGCTAAACGTGTCGGCGGCAATATCGGCCTCGCCGATGTTGCGCACGCGCAGCACATGGGTAATGGTGCTGCCTGCTGGGCCAATGGTCGCTGCGTCGCCACCGCCGTAAGTAAAGCTGCCATCT
>JAYTNY010000466.1:0-7496 GCA_043748055.1 Roseobacter sp. | reverse complement strand
TAACCGACAAACCCGCCGAGATTGAACGCGCCGACAAAGTGGTGTTGCCCGGCGTGGGCGCCTTTGCCGATTGCTTTCACGGCCTGCAAACCCGCGACCTTGTAGAGCCGCTGATGGACTTCGCCCACAGTGGCCGACCGTTTTTGGGCATCTGCGTCGGCATGCAACTGCTGTTCGATTCGGGCCACGAGATGGGCGATTGGCCGGGGCTGGGGTTGATTCCGGGCAAAGTGGTGAAGTTTGAGTTTGAGAACAAGTTTGAGTTTGAAGGTTTGAAGGTTGGTGAGGTTCCATCTTCAAACTTTCAAACCTTCAAACCTTCAAACGCTTCTTTTGGCCTAAAAATCCCCCACATCGGCTGGAACCAAGTTGCGGGCTGCCAACGCTGCCACCCTGTGTTGAAAGATGTGGCCCAAGACGGCTACGCCTACTTTGTTCATTCATATCACGCCCAGTTACCCGATTCGCGTCATATTGTCGCCACCACAAATTATGGTTACGACTTCCCCAGCGTCGTCGCCAAAGACAACGTGTGGGGCATCCAGTTTCACCCAGAAAAAAGCCAAGACGTTGGCTTGCAAATGCTAAAGAACTTTGTCGAACTTGAGTGATAGGTGATTAGGGATTGGTGAGTCGCCAATCCCTAATCCCTAATCCCTAATCCCTAAATGTTCACCATCTACCCCGCCATAGACCTGCGCAACGGCAGCGTTGTGCGCCTGAAACAAGGCGACCCCAACCAACAGACTACATACTCCAACGATCCAGTGAGCATGGCCAAACGCTGGCAAAGCGATGGTGCGGCCTGGCTGCATGTGGTCAACCTGGATGGCGCGTTTGGCGAGGCCACCGCTGCCCGCGCTAACCGGCGCGCCCTTGCCAACATCGCCTGCTGCACAGACCTCAAAGACCTCAAAATTCAATTCGGCGGCGGCATCCGCAGCATGACCGATGTGAAGGCGGCCTTCGACGCGGGTGCCAACCGCATTGTGCTGGGCACGGCGGCAGCCGAGAACCCGCAGCTCATTGCCGAGGTGATTGCGACGTATAGCGCCGAGCGGCTCGTCGTCGGGCTGGATTCGCGCGAGGGCTTGATCGTGACGCACGGCTGGCAGGAGCCGACCAAGATCACTGCCATCGAATTAGGCAACCGCATGAAGGAGATGGGCGTGATTCATGCGCTGTATACGGAAGTAGGCCGCGATGGCATGATGACTGGCACCGCCGCCGAGCTGACCGCAGCGTTGGCCCAGCTCACGGGCCTGCAAGTCATCGCCTCGGGCGGCGTGGGCAAGCTGGACGATGTAAAAGAGCTGCTGCTTTATGCGCCACGCGGCATCGCCGGTGTCATTATCGGTCGAGCGTTGTATGAGGGGACGATTTCGCTGAAGGAAGCCATGAAGGTGAATGGTGAATAGGGATTGGTGAATAACTCAATCACCAATCCCTAATCACCAATCCCTATTCACCACCATGCTTGCCAAACGCATCATCCCCTGCTTCGACGTGGCCGACGGGCGCGTTGTGAAAGGCATTAACTTTCTCAACTTGCGCGATGCCGGTGACCCGGTGGAACAGGCCAGCATTTACAACGACGAGCGCGCCGACGAGCTGGTCTTTCTAGACATCATGGCCTCGCACGAGGGGCGCGGCACGGTGATTGACATGGCCCGCCGCGTGGCCGATGCCGTGTTTATCCCCTTCACCATCGGCGGCGGCGTGCGCACGCCCGATGATTTCCGTGAATTACTTCTAGCCGGGGCCGACAAGTGCGCCATCAACAGCGCCGCTGTGCGCAACCCGCAAGTGCTAAACGAAGCGGCCTGGCGCTTTGGCGCGCAATGCGTGGTGCTGGCGATTGATGCGAAACGGGTCAGCGGATTCGCAACGGATAAACGGATGAGCGAGTACCGCGTCTACGTGAACGGAGGCAGAGTGCCAACGGATGTGGATGCGGTGCAATGGGCGATTGAGGCCGAGCAGCGTGGCGCAGGAGAGATTTTGCTAACCAGCATGGACACGGATGGCGTGCAAAACGGTTTCGATCTACCCATGATCCGTGCCATCAGCAGCGCCGTAAATATTCCCGTCATTGCATCCGGCGGCGCGGGCAAGCTGGCGCATTTTTATGAGGCTATTGACGCAGGCGCGAGCGCCGTGCTGGCGGCCTCGGTGTTTCACTACAAGACGTTTAGCGTAGGCGAGGTGAAGCGCTATTTGCTGAGCAGAGGCGTGCCGGTGCGCCTGTAGCTTTTTTGACAGGATTACAAGATTTCACAGGATTAAATCCTGTTGAATCCTGTAATTCTGTCTATTTCAGACAACGTCTACTGCATGAATATTGACATTCTGGGCCTGGGCATTGCCACCATAGACGAGTTGACGTATGTGGCGCACTACCCGCCCGCCAACACCAAAGTGCCCGCCCTGCGCCGCGAGCGCCAATGCGGCGGGTTAACCATGACGGCGTTGGTGGCGGCATCACGATTGGGTGCGCGTTGCGCCTACGCCGGGCAACTGGGCAACGATGAACATTCGCGCACGGTGCTGGCCGCCATGCAACACGAGGGCATAGACGTTTCGCAGGTGGTGCATGTGGATGAGGCTCGGCCCGTGGTTTCTACAATTATTGTGGGCGATGGCACGCGCAACATCTTTCCGTATCACACCGCCATCGAAGGCGCGCACGCTACCTTGCCGCCAGAGTCCGTCATTCAGGCCTGCAAGGTTTTGTTTGTGGATCACGTGGGCATCGAGGGGCATATTCGCGCAGCCCGCATTGCGCACGCAGCAGGCATCCCCGTCGTCAGCGACATCGAGAGTGACCAGCACCCGCGTGCGCATGAACTCCTCGCGCTCGTCAATCATCTTATTGTGTCCGAGGACTTCGCGTATCACCTCACCCAGGCCCAAGACCCTACCGAGGCCGTACGGCGTTTGTATTCGCCTGCGCGTGTATTGGTAGCGGTTACGTGTGGCGCACAGGGCTGTTGGTTTCAGGTGGATGGGGCTTCTGGCGTGCAACACCAACCCGCGTTTGAGGTGAACGGGGTGGACACCACGGGCTGCGGCGATGTGTTTCATGGCGCGTATGCAGCGGCGCTGGCAAAGGGCATGGCCCCAACGGCACGCATGCGTTTCGCATCGGCTGCGGCGGCCCTCAAAGCCACCCAGCGCGGAGGCCAGGCCGGTGCGCCCACCCGTGCTGCTGTCGAGGCTTTTTTGCAAACGTACGTTTAGCAATGGCAAGATGGGGTCATTGGTTTTTTACTCGCAGAGGACACAGAGAAGCAGAGAGCGCAGAGAAAGAAAAATCTCTGCATCCTCTGCCCCTCTGCGTTCTCTGCGAATAAGTTGTTTTGGATTCATCAGAGCTGCCTCAAAGCAATTGCATACAATTTCAACCTTCATGGACACACCTGCGCGACTCTCCGCACTTCACCTCAACGTAAAGGCCGCCATTTTTGATATGGATGGCACCATGTTTGACACCGAGGCCCTGTATGCACGTGGCATGGCCCTCGCCGGGGCCGAGTTTGGTTACGACATTCATCACGGCATTTATCTCGGCACCATCGGCTTGCCAGAGATTGGCTGGAAGACGCATTTGCGCAACACATTTGGGCCAGACTTCCCGCTGGATGCCATCGCCAGCCGCACGTTGGACAACGTGCATGCCGAGTTGGAGCGCGATGGCTTGCCAATCAAACCTGGGCTTATCGAGCTGTTGGATCAACTGGATGCCTGGGGCGTGCCGTATGCCATCGCCAGCTCATCCAAGCGCAAGACCATTCAGCGCAACCTCGGCCTGGCCAACATGGCGGCGCGCTTCCCCATTGTGGTGGGCGGCGAAGAAGTGCAACACGGCAAGCCCGCGCCGGATATTTTTCTGGAAGCAGCTCGCCGATTAAGCGTTGCGCCCGCAAATTGCGTGGTGTTGGAGGATAGCGAAGCCGGCATTCGTGGGGCGCATGCAGCGGGCATGATCCCAATCATGATTCCCGATCTAAAGCCACCCAGCGACGAGATGCGTCTGTTGGCACGCGCAGTGTTGCTCAGCTTGTACGAGGTGCGGGAGTGGCTGAAAGCGACGAGTGACGAATGACGAGCGTCGAATTTGCCATTCGACACTCGTCATTCGTCATTCGTTCTACAGGGCCACCACAAACGCCACCGCGTATTCTTTCTCGTGTGTCAGGCTAATGCTCCACTGGGTCAGGCTAAGGGCTTGCGCGCGCAACAGGGCTTTGCCGTGCAGCTTTACCAACGGCTTGCCCAGGGGGTCGTTCACTATTTCGGCGTCGTGCCAATAAATGCCATCTTTAGACATAATGCGCATGCCCACCCCCAGCGCTTTGGAGACGGCTTCTTTGGCGGCGAAGCGAGCGGCCAGTTCGGGGATGCGGTTGCGGCAGTATGTTAATTCTTGGTGCGTATACACGCGTTGCAGAAAGCGTTCACCGTGTTTGGCAAGGGCTTCTTGAATGCGCGGGATGTGCAGGATATCGGCCCCGGTGGTGAGCATATTGCGATTTTAGCGATAATCTTGCGGCATGAGCGCCACGACTTGGGCACGACGCGTAAAACTGGGGGGGATTGCACTTGCGTTAGCGTTGTGCATCGGGGGCTATGCTGCGTCTGGGCGGACCAAATGGTCTGCGCTGGTTCAACCTCAGCCCATGATGATGAAACTGCGGCGCACCTGCACCACGTGCCCTAACTACACCATTACGCTCACCGGCGATGGCTTGCTGACCTACGAAGGCGGCGAACGTGCGTTGGTGCAGGGTGTTCACAAATCGTATATCGACACCGAGTTAGCGACCGCGTTGTTCAACGAGTTTGTGCAATCCGAGTTTCTGGAAATGGACAACACCTACCCAGCACCTGGCGAAGACCACATGGGTGTGGCGCTGTTTGTCGAGACAGCGGGTTTGTCGAAAGGTGTGTTTAGCGAAGAACGCTATGGCCCTGCGCTGCGCCAAGAGCTGGAGCGCAAGATGGATGACTTGCCTGGCATGCGCGCACTTTCGGGGTGGACGCATTAATTACGCCCCCTATCTGCTAAACTCCGCGCCGCAAATCGTTTAGAAAAGAGATTGACCGATGACCACCCCTCACTTAAAAGAACTGTTTTTTATTCGCCACGGCCACCCGCAACCAGGCACCGGCATTGCCTATGACCGCCCGCCCGGCCCGCCCCTCTCAGAAGTAGGCCGCGAGGAAGCGCGCATTGCCGGATTGTTTTTGGGCCACCTGCACATTCAGCAAATTTTTTGCTCGCCGCTAGACCGCGCGCAGCAGACCGCAGAACTTATTGGTGCTGAGTTGTCACTCACGCCCCAAGTGGCCCCATTGCTGGCCGAGCATCGCAAGGAAGAGATGTTTGAGGATGTACGAAAACGCATGCGCGAATTTTTGGCTCTGCTGGACGAAGACACGCACGAGCGCGTGGCGCTGGTGACGCATGGCTCGCCCATCAAGGCCTTGCTGCTCACGCTCTCGGACGAGAAGATTAAGTTGGACGATTACAAATTCTCTAACGGCAACCATGCACCAACGGCCGGGGTGTGGCACGCACGGCGGGATGAAACAGGTTGGCAACTTGATCTGATCTTTAAGCCGATTGTGACTGCGCCGGTTGGGCATGTGACGGTCTGATGCAAGTTACTACCGGCAAAGCCAAAGGCCGCACACTCAAGGCTGTCCCCGGCGACACCACGCGCCCCATTACTGACCGCGTAAAGCAGGCGTTGTTCAATATTTTGATGGACGATATCGCTGACACGGCTTGGCTTGATCTATTTGGCGGCACGGGCGCGGTAGGCATCGAAGCCCTCAGCCGGGGCGCGAAGCACGTGACGTTTGTGGATCGGGAGAAGCTGGCGGTGGGCATCATCGAAGACAACCTCAAAACCACTGGCTTAATGCACAACGCGAAAGTCGTCCGCCAGGATGCCTTTGCCTACTTGGGCGGCCATCCCAATACAAGCTACGACTTTATTTACGTGGCCCCGCCCCAATACCAACACCTGTGGTCGAAGGCGCTGCAAAAGCTGGATGAGAACACCGGCTGGCTAAACGAACATGGTGAAGTGATTGTGCAAATTGACCCCAGCGAGTACGAAGCCCTACCGCTAAAGCATTTGCAACTGAAAGACGAGCGCAAGTATGGCAAGACGGTGTTGTTGTTTTTTGGAAGAGTGAGTAGGGGTTAGTGAATAGGGATTAGTAATTGCTTGCGTTGTTAATCACCAGCCCCTAATCCCTATTCACCAATCCCCGTAATCACCAGCGGCACTGCGTCAAACGAGTCGGTCAGCGTCGTCTCTGGGCCACCGCGAATCCATAGGCCGGAGGAGCCGCCGCCATCCAAGTTGAGCGCGTTTTGAATTTGCAGGTCTTTGGCTTCGGCAAGATACTTCGCCAGGTCGGTTAATGTCCACTGCGCGAACTGGCAGATGCCCAGCAACACGCGGCCCTGTTTGTCTATCGCTACAAAGCTGCGGCGGCTGCGTGCGCCGTTATCGCTAATGCCGGGCACCATGCGTGCGTTGTACACCAACATAGGCGAACCTTGCAGGGCGTAGGTGATTTTTGGATCGGGGTGATAGGGCTTGGCCTTGAGCCATTGCAGCGAAGGGGCATTGCCCCGCACCGCAAACAAACCGCCAAAGCCGCTGTAGCTTTTGCCGATCGCTGCCCCATCCACAACCACCAGCGCCGTCGCCACATTCTGCTCATCAAAATAGCCCCCGTTGATGGTGACATCGGCTTGCGTTGATTCCAACCAAGCGCGCACATGCTGGGGGGCGGTGGGCGCGTATTGCACTTTGAGTTGCACGCGTTTGGGGTCGATGCGTGCGATCACGATTAGCTCATCAACCTTATCTGCGCCGCTGGTTATGCGGCCACGCAGGGCCAGTTGCTCAATGCCGGGTTTGATGGGTTTCCACTGACCATCGTAGAGCGCGAGGGCATCGGTTGTAGCGATGGATTCTGACGACGAGGCTGAGGCGGCGGGGTACAGGGTGACGAGCGAGGCGATACGCGGCGGTGGAGCGTCATCAGCACAGGCAACCAGTAGCACTGTGAGGCAAACGCGAGGCAGGTTGAACACGAAGAAGCGAAGCGACGAAGACTTGAATGAAGATTTCATTCAGGGTTCACCCGTTGACGGGCGCGTTTAATTTGGCCAGAGCGTTTCTTGGTGTTCAGGCGTTGCTCTTTGGCGGCGCGGCTGGGTTTGGTGGGGCGGCGTTTTTTGGGCACGATTAAGGCATCGCGCAGCAGTTGGGCAAAGCGGCGCACGGCTTCTTCGCGGTTGCGCAGTTGGCTGCGCTCGGATTGGGCGACGATGCGCAGCAGGCCATCGCCATCTAAATAGCTGCCCAGTTTGGCTGCGGCGCGGACGCGCTCTGCTTCGGTTAGATGCGGGCTGCGGGCCAGATCAAATAAGAGTTCGACAGCCGTTTCCGTTTTATTCACATTTTGGC
>JAYTNY010000465.1:0-7977 GCA_043748055.1 Roseobacter sp. | reverse complement strand
GCAGCGTTGGGCTTTGCAATTGCCAAATTGATGAGGCGTCCGCCGCAAGTTGTAGCAGCGTATGTCCTCATCGCCGTGTTTGGCAATGTGGGCAACTTCGGCATCCCCATCGTCAAGTTTCGCTTCTCCAATCAAACTTTCCAACCCTACATCAACGAGGTCTCCATCGTCTACTTCCTCGCCATCGTCACCATCTCGTTCATCGTGGGCGTGGCGGCAGCCAACTGGAACAGGGGTGGCGTGCTGAAGTCCATCGTCGCTGTGGTCAAAACGCCCGCGCTGATGGCTGTGCCGCCCGCCTTGATTGCCAATCTCGTCATCCATCAATACGGTGTGGCGCTGCCTTTGCCCATTGCACGCCCCATCACCCTGCTGGCTGCCGCCATGATTCCGACGATGGTGGTGGCGTTGGGTGTTCAACTGGCTAGCGCGGGCCTGCCAAAAATCAACACCGACATGGTGATCTCGACGCTGGTGCGGTTGGTGGGTGGGCCAGTGTTGGCCCTGCTGCTGGCTGCACCGTTTGGGTTGAGCGGCATCGAGCGCAGCATTGGCATCATCCAGGCCGCCATGCCCGCCGCCGTGCTGGCCAGCATCATCGCCTTCGAGAATGACTTGCTGCCGGAGTTTGTGATTGGGGCGGTGTTGTTCAGCACGCTGGCAAGCGTCATCACGCTGACGATTGTGCTTGTGCTCTTTTGAATCCCCTTTGACTTGTCTATTTCAGATAACGTCCGGCTAAAGCCTCGACGCCCAAGCAATAACTGGCACGGCGGGTAGAATGCCGCCTCCTAAATGACTGTGCTTATTTCTTCGCCTCACGCCGTGTTACAAGCCAAGCTGCAAGCCTGGGCCATCACGTTGTTAACCATTGTGGCGGATGCTTACGAATACGGCGCGGTGATGGGCAAAGGCGCAGCCATTCAAACCAAAGACGGCGAGCCGTTGATGCCAGACGTAGTCTTTGTGCCAAAAGAGTTTGCCAAGCAGGTTCACACAGGCCACATCGAAGCAAGCGCAGTGGCCTTGGCAATTGATGTGATTCACAGTGGCATTACAGCCCCTGCACGACAAGCCCTGAAGCAGCGTTACGCCAGCGCGCAGGTGTTGGAGTATTGGCAAATCGAAGCCGACAAAGGCCGAGCCTTCTTATTCCAAGCCAACGCCAGCAAGCAATACGACGAGATCGCGCCCGACAAAGGCGGCCTGCACTATTCCGTCGTCATGGAGGAGTTGGCCTTCCCGGTGAAGTGGTTTAAGCAGATGCCCGATTTGTGGACGATGATGGAGTGGTGGGGGATGATTTCGAAGGACGAGTGATCAGTTTTTAGTTTTCAGTTATTAGTGATGAAGCAGGGAATAAATTTGCGACCGGTTATCGCTATCGCGGTTATCTGCGTGGGGCTGGCTTTGCTGTGGGAAGGCGTTAAGCTAGTCTTTGGCGTAAGCGATGTGAAGTTGCCGCACCTGACCACGATTGCCGAAGGGTTTATTAGCCCCGCCCGCCGCAACGGCCCACCCATGTATCAGATTTTGTTCAACGCGGCCCTAGTCACCCTGCGCGGCGCAATCACCGGCTTTGTGGTGGGCGGGTTGCTAGGCTTCTTCCTCGGCGTGGTGTTTGCGCACTCAGCCTTGCTAGAGCGCAGCCTGGTGCCCTACATGGTCGCCTCGCAAACTGTACCCATTCTGGCTATTGCGCCTATGGTGGTGATCTGGTTGCGCAATCCCAATCTCTCGGTCGCGGTCATCGCCGCGTATCTCACCTTCTTCCCGGTCGCAGTGAACACATTACGCGGCCTCAAATCGCCAGACCCACGCGCCTTAGAATTAATGCGCAGCTACGCCGCCAACAAGTGGCAGACGCTGTGGAAGTTGCGCTTCCCCGCTGCCCTACCCTTCATCTTCACCGCGCTCAAAATCTCGGCTACCGCCAGCATCGTCGGGGCCATAGTCGGCGAGTTGCCCTCTGGTGCACAAGATGGCCTGGGCCGCGCTATTCTCAACTTCAACCAGTACTATGCCACCGGCCCAGAGCGCCTGTGGGCAACCATCATCGCCACCGCCGCCGTCGGCATCGTCTTCTTCGTCCTCGTCTCGCTGGCCGAGCGATGGGCGTTGAGGAATATTGTAAGGACAGCATAAGAGAGATTGGAGATTAGAGATTGGAGATTAAGAGACTCCAATCTCTAATCTCTAATCTCTAATCTCTAATCTCTAATGACAACCCCCCATCACTCCGGTTATATCGCCGTCGTTGGCAAACCCAATGTTGGCAAGTCCACGTTGGTTAATGCGCTTATCGGCCACAAGGTCGCCATCGTCTCGGCCAAACCCCAAACCACGCGGCGGCGCATTCTGGGCATTTTGAGTCAGCCCGATGTGCAGATTCTGTTCGTGGACACGCCCGGCATTCACAAGCCCAAGCAGGCGCTGAACAAATACATGATGCGCGAGGTGGATGCTGCGCTGGCCGACTGCGACGCCATCTTGTTTGTGGTGGATGTGGCAACGCTGCCCACCCACGAAGACCGCCGCGTGGCCGAGATGATCGCCCCGCTGCCCCAGCCCAAGCTGGTGGCCATGAACAAGGCCGACCGCCTCAGCCCAGTGAACGTGGTGGAGCATGTACGGATCTACGAAGACTTGCTGCGCCTGCCCGCAGCCGCGCCCGGCGAGGAACGCGCCATGCTCACCAGCGGCACGCGCGGCGATAACTTGGAAAAGCTACAGGCCATGCTGATTGCCACCTTGCCCGAAGGCCCAGCCTTTTATCCCGATGACCAATACACCGACCAGACCGAGCGCGTCATCGCCGCAGAACTCATCCGCGAGCAAACGCTGCACAACTTGAACCAAGAAGTGCCACATGCCATCGCCGTTTCGATTGAGGAATACCAAGAGCGCGAATCGTCTGGCACCAAGACCGGTGCGCTGTTCATCGCCGCCACCATCTTTGTAGAACGCCCCACCCAAAAGGGCATTTTGATTGGTCACGGCGGCGAGATGCTCAAGAAGATCGGCGCAGCAGCCCGCAAAGAGATTGAACGCGAGACCGACCGCAAAGTGTTCTTGGAGTTGTGGATCAAAGTAAAAGAGAAGTGGCGCGACAACGATCGCGTGGTGGAGCAGTTCTTGAACAGCGATATTGAGAACTTGTAGGAAGTTTGAGTTGGAAGTTGGAGTTGGTGTGTCAAACTCCTAACTCAAACTCAAACTGATTTTCCCGTGAACAAACTAAACCTCAGATATGCGCTTATCGCCATTGTGGCGACTTTGTTTATTGGCATTCTCACCCAGGTCGTCATCATCACCACGCTCAGCAGCCCGCAACAGGCCACCATGCTCAGCGCGGGCTGGATCGGCAGCTTTTGGATGAACCTGCTGGTCGGTGGCGCAGTCGCCATCATGGGTGCACGCAAGGCCGCCAGCATCTACATCGACCCGCGCCTGGGCCGCGTGGTGGGCACAGCCATGGGCTTGTGGACGGGCCTCGGCACCCTGATTGGCTTAATCTTGAGCGCCTTGTTTTTGCGCGTGGCCTACAAAGCCACACAAATCCCTGCAGGCCAAGTCGCCTTCTTCGGCCTGCTGTCGCTGGTGGTCTGCATCATCGCCGCCACCATCGCAGGCCGCGAGACAGCCCAGCCGCCGGAAGAAGAGGAAGTGTGAATAGGGATTAGGGATTAGTGAATACTCAATCGCTAATCTCCAATCCCTAATCCCTATTCACCAGCGAATGAAACGAACACGCGCCAACATCGGCACATGGGGCGAGGCCATTGCGACCAAGCATCTGGAGACGCAGGGCTACACGGTCTTGCATCGCAACTGGCGGCATGGGCATGGCGAGTTGGACATCGTGGCGTGCAAGGCCGAGCTAGTCATCTTCGTCGAGGTGCGCGCCCGCACCAGCGATGCGTTTGGCGCGCCGGAAGAAACGCTCTCCCCGCGCAAACGGGCCAAGCTCATCGAAACGGCTCAGGCTTATTTAGATGAACACGGCTTGGGCGAAGCGCAATGGCAGATTGATGTGATTGTGATTGAGTTGGATGCGAAGAATGCAGTGAGGCGTTTAGAGCAGATTGAGGCGGCTATCGAAGGTTAATACGACTGGTCGACCGACAAGGAAATCAAAAAGAAATCAATCGGCTCAGCCCGACGACTAGAGACCCGATACCAGATACCAAACCTAACCCGCCTAGCGAACAGGTGAATCCATATTCAACAATACTCCAGTTTTCGTTCATCGCAACACGTTGTGCGTTGTTTGCAAAGTATCTAACCGTGATCTCATCACCCACCCGAAGAAACCGCCGTGTAACGCAGATCGTTTCAATCAAGTTGCCAGAGATATCCCTAAATCTCAACTTAACGGTTCGGTTCCCGCGCGATGGCTTCACATACACGACTTCAGCTTGAGAGCTTTCGGTTCGTTTTTTGATATTTGCTTGTATCCAAGCATCCTTTAGGGTCGTAATACCTGCGGTGATAAACAGCAAACCTAAGCCGCAAATAAACAAACTTTCAAGAAGAACTATGTCGCTACCTGTTTGCATGTTTAAGCAATCTTACGGACACGCCGCCAACTGCTCCTCGTACGTGACAAAAAACTGGTGCGCCTGCTGGCCCACGCACGCCCGAAAGAAAATATAGGTCGTCTCCGCTGGGTTCACCGTGGCTTGCAACGATGACAGGCCCGGGCTGGCAATTGGCCCCGGCGGCAGCACCGGGTTCACATAGGTGTTGTAGCCCGCCGGGTCTTCAAATTTGTAATCCTCCAGCGTCAGCGTGCGCCACCACGTTTTTTGCACCGGGTCATAGTCCATCGCATACTGCGTCGTGGGGTCGGCATCCAACTTCATCCCAATCTTGAGGCGGTTCAGATACACGCTCGCAATCGTGGGGCGCTCGGCAGGCACCACCGCCTCGCGCTCCACTATCGAGGCCACAATCATCAACTCACGCGGGTTTTTGCCTGCGGCGCGGGCCTGATCCAACAACGGCGCGGCTTTGGCCCCAAAGTTGTCCAGCATCTTCAGCAGCACGTCTAATGCCGTCGGGTTCAACGGCACGCGATACGTGTCTGGGAACAAGTAGCCCTCCAGCGAAGCGCCGTCTGGCACATCCTTCAAAAAGGCGTAGTCGTAATTGGCGCGGCGGGCCAGGCTCACAAAGTCATTGGCCTTAAACGCATCGCTATTCGCCCCAAGCTGCTGCTTAATAATCTCGGCCACTTCCTCCAACCGCTTGCCTTCAGGAATCGTCACCTGCACCTCCGCCGCCGCGCCGCGCTGCAAGGCTTGGGCTATCTGCTCAATGTTCATGTTCGAGCGCAGCGTAAACGCGCCCGCGTTAATGCCCTTGTCCAGCCCATTCAGCCGCACATACACCCGGAACAAATTGGCATCCCGTATCAAGCCCGAATCTTGCAAGCGTTTGCCAATTGCATCCACGCCCTCGCCGGGCTGCACCGCAAATTGCTTTGGCGTGGGGTCGTTGCTCACCGGTCGCTGCACGTCGTTGTTGGCGATCAAATCAATGTATGCACCCAGCACCGTGCGGTCGAACCCGCTCAGTTGCACCGTGGTATTGCCGGTGTTTCGCATGCGCTGGCTAAACTGCGCGCCCGCAAACGCCAGCGCCGCAATCGCAATCACAAAAATCCCGAACTTAATCGGGGTGAGTTTGGCTTGTTGTTTTCTCATTCCATTTAGTGATTGGGGATTGGTGAGTAGTGATTAGCGCCGAAGCTAATCACCATTCACCAATCCCCAATCACCCTCCTCATCGTCTGTCGGTTCTCTGTTTGCGTCCAGATAGCGCTGCAAAATAACTGCCGCTGCCAGTGCATCATCGTGTTTGGGTTGTTGTTTGGCCTTCTTGCTTTGCACAATGTCACGCGCGTCTTGCGTGCTGTAGCGTTCATCTACAAATACCAGCGGCACACTGAGTTGTGTGCGCAGTTGCTCCGCAAATTGTTGCACCCGCTCGGCCTGCGGCCCCACACTGCCGTTGGTGTTGAGGGGATTCCCGACGATGACCTCGTCTGCCTGCTGCTCGCGCACCAACGCAATCACCCGCGCTACGCCATCCTCGGCCTTGCGGTCAATCAAGCACAACGGGCGCGCCAACAATTTGCTGGCATCGCTCACCGCCACGCCAATCCGCCGGTTGCCCACATCCAAACCCAATGCACGTGCCATCAGAGTGACGAGCGCCGAGTGACGAATGACGAATGACAAAATTACTCGTCACTCGTCACTCGGCGCTCGTCACTTTCAGTTCCTCACCACCGTTGTTTCTATGCGCATCGGCACAAACGGCATGCGGTTCAGCCAGGCCGCCAGCCAGGCTGGTTCCACTTTTATCGTCGGGTTTTGTTTGAGTTGAAACGTGTTGAGCAACGCTTGACGCGCCTCGGTTATGCGCTTGCCGCGCACCAGTTTGCGCACACTGGCTTCGTCAATCTCCGCGCCCGCCGTGCCGCGTGCCACAATGTAATACTCGTAGCGCAAGCCCGTGCCTTCCTCGGCCACCTCGCCACGTTCGGCGCGTGCGCTCAGTAAGCTAAAGCCCTCTGGCACTTTGTCAATCAATACATCGCGCGCCACCGTATCTAAGTCTGCGGGCGAGACGGCCACCGCTGCCACCTGAATCCGCATGTGCAACGTCACGTTGTCGGCGGCCTCGGAGATAAAACGGTCATACGTCTCGTCCTCGACTTGCGCAATAAAAAACGTATCTGGCACAATAAACAAGCCCTCGTTGGCAATCTCCGGTTGTTGGCTCATCTGCCCCAACGCCTCTTGAAAAAGTTTCTCGCGCAGGTCTTTGCGCACGCGGGCGTAGTCTTCTTTGGTCACAGCCCGCACAGTGTCGCCGCCGCCGCCACCCATGTAATTGGTGTTAATCACCCGCACCGCCAACGAGGCGATGCCTTCCACTTGGTTCACCGTGTTCGGCCCCACGTTGCCGCCGCCGCCCTCATCCACCGCCTCCACGTTCGCGCTGGCTTGACCGCCGGGGGCCAGCGTCACATCCTCCAGCGTGGCGAAGCGCGCAGGCGTGCTGCTGCCGCTGGTGCGCACCACGGTGTTGCGCGGCACGGTGTATTGCGCGCTGGTGCTGTTAAAAAAGGTCACCTGCCCGCCTGCGCGATATTTCGACACGTCCTTCTTGCCGCTCGTCTCGGTGCTCAGCGTGCCTTCCACCACCACGTCAACACGCCGCGCCGGAACCACCAGCGCCTTCGCATCCGCTTTATCAGCCTGCAAGCTAAGTGCAACGGGAACGATGTACGACACGCTCTGGCTGTTCGCCGTCAGCGTCACTTGGGCCGAGGGCACAATCACCACCGCAGCCCCAATCAACACCCCCAACGCGGCTAGCCCCACCAGCGTTTGCAAGCCCGCGATGAAAATGTTGCGCTTGGGAAAGAAGCGCGCCAGCGTATTAGGCGCAAACCGGCGCGGCGCTTGCAGCCGCGCTATTGGCTCCACGTCGGCGTTGGGAATCCAGTAGCTGCGCATGGCATCTTCCACACTGCTAAATGCCACCAGGCCCACCTCGCGGGCCGCCAAACGCTGCGGCAGGCTGGGCGCAATGAGGGCGATCTCGGTGCCGCGTTGTTGGCCCAGGCGGCGCAGGCGCGCAAAGTCCAGTTCGCGGGTCAGGCCAGATGAGGCAACAAGCGCGATGCGGTCGGCATTTGCCCATTCCACGCGGTCGGCGATGCTGTTCACATCGTCCTCCGGCGTAAGCGTAATAATTCTTCCGATCATAGGTTCGCGGCAAAGATTACCACACGGGTTTTGGTCTTTTGAGCGGGATTTCCGATTGGTGAACCGCGCCGCGATTGTGTATAGTCCGTTTCAGTAGACCTTATCGGAGATAAGGAGTTTTGACAGGATTACAAGATTTCACAGGATTAAATCCTGTTCAATCCTGTAATCCTGTCTATCTCCGATAACGTTG
>JAYTNY010000464.1:0-5401 GCA_043748055.1 Roseobacter sp. | reverse complement strand
GGTTATTCCGAGAAGCCTGGCGACAAAGGACCCTTCTTCCTCCCCCCTCGCGGGTTGCTTTGTCCGGTGGGCTTCTCGTAATGCCCGTCTCTTACTCTTTTTCCAAAATGTGAGGTCCCCCCTCACACTGCTATTGTCGCAACCTTGCAGATAAATCCGCAGAAGTTTCTTAGAGAACCTGCTTAGAATCCATAAAGGAAGGCGCACTTTTGCAATGCTGGCCGTGGCTGAATGTGTTGCGAATGGCTTCTGAGATGACACAAGTGCAATTTCGCAGTGTGGCTGTCATGGTGTATTCGTACCGATGCAAACTCGTCTGTTTCTTGCCATTCATGCGCATTGCAGCTACAACTTGCTGCCATGAATCCAAATCCTGCGCTCAAAAAATTGGGCCTTAGCCAAACGGATCGGATCGCCATTATTCACACGGACGACATAGGCATGTGCCAGGCTAGCGTGACGGCATTTGCCGAGTTGAACGCGGCAGGCATTATCTCGTCGGGGGCTGTCATGGTGCCTTGCCCGTGGTTTTCTGCGGCTGCAACCTATTGCCGCCAGCACCCCCAGGCCGACATGGGCGTGCATCTTACGATTACGTCGGAGTGGGATGCGTTTCGCTGGGGGCCAATCTCGACGCGGGATGCGGCTTCGGGTTTGGTGGATGACGAGGGCTACTTTTATCGTGGCTACCCCGATGCCATTGAACGAGGCGATGCCGACGCAGTTGCAATCGAATTTGAAGCCCAGGTGATGCGGGCCAAACAAGCCGGAATTGAACCGACTCATATGGACAGCCATATGGGCACAGCGCTGCAACCCAAATTTATTTCGGCCTATGTGCAAACAGCCATGCGCCACAAACTGCCGGTGATGATTCCGCGCGATGTGGCAGCGGTGACGCAAGACTTTGAGCGCATTAAGGTGGGGCAAAAGCTGGTGGCAATGTTGGATAGCGAAGGCGTGCCGATGGTGGATTATGTGGTTGGAAGCGATTTGGGAAACCACACCGACAAGCTGGATGAGATGAAGCGCAAGGCGAGCGAACTCAAGCCTGGCATCACCCATTTTTTGATGCACCCCAGCCACGACACCCCCGAACTGCGCACCATTTGCTCGGATTGGCGCGCCCGTGTGGCCGACTTTGAGACGTTTATGCGCGAGGAGTTCCGCGAGCATTTGCAGAGTATTGGGGTGCAAGTGATTGGGTACAAAACGCTGAGAGAACTTTACCGATGAAGTAGCTGGTTGGCGACACAAACCACCCCAAATTGCAACTGCGAATGGGGTGGTTTTTTGTTGCGGCAATTGTGTTGCCAGCCGACTGATAAGCAGTGCGCCGCCTTGAGTGATGGGCTAACTGCGCTGGCTATAATCGCGCCGCTCCTCTGACCTCTGTCGACCTCTATAACCGCTCACTCAGCCGCTTCTTCGTCATCCTGAATAAATTGAATAGATGAATGCCGCATGGCGGCAGTATGAACAAGACTATGCCAAACAAGCGATTAACGGCAACGATTTCCATTTGTGTTTTGTTGGTTGCAAGCCTCTTTCAAGCGGTTGGTGTTCCACAACGTGCGCGTGCTTTGATTGGACTAGCGGTTGTGCAACCCCAGCATCTCGTCGAGAAAATTGGGTATGGCGCACCTGCTTCACCCATCAAGCTGAGCGCCGCCGCAGACACGCCCATGCTGCCTATTGAGGTGTTTAACGGCATAGATGCCACAGGTGCAAACACGGTGACGTTGGCGAATGGCACGGGGGTGGGTGGGGCCGTGCGGGCCGTTACGGTTACGGTGGCGAACGCAGGCAGCGTAGCGAAGCTGTGGCTACAAATGTATAGCTTGTCGTATCAGAACAAGGCCAGCGTGCAGATTAATAATTCGTCTTGGGTGACGCTGAACAACACGACGACGCAGGTGCTAGGGTCGGGTGGGGTGTATGGTGGCATCGGTGGGGCGTTTCGCACTATCAAGCTCACTGTGGCTGTGCCTGCGGGTTCTGTTAGCAATGGGCCAAACGTCATTCGCTTTAAGTTCAACAAAACGGATGGCGAAAGCATGGGCTTTCGCGTCATCAACTTCAACTTTTTGGATGCGAGTGACGCACGCTTGTTGCCCAATCCACCCCTACCAGTGGAAGACCCAGCCACATGGCAGCCGCCCAGCAGCGCCCCCGCCGATATTGCCGAGGGCGAGACGTTGTGGCGCAAGCGCAACTTCATGGTGGGTTCGCCACGTAGCGAAGATGTGGCGGTGTTCAAAGCCGGTTGTGCCGATTGCCATGCGCAAAGCGGCTACGATCTGAAGTACTTCAACTTCTCGAATGCCTCGATTATTGAGCGCTCCAAGTTTCATGGGCTGACGCAGACACAGGGCGAGAAGATAGCCAGCTTTATTCGCACGCGCCCATTTGCCAGCCCAGGCCGCCCGTGGAACCCACCCTACCAACCCGGCCCCGGGTTAGAGGCCAAACCGATTGTGGACTGGGCTGCGGGCGCAGGCGTGGATTTTGTGTTGGACAGCGACACCGAAATAGTGAACTACTTGCCGGGTGGCGGCATGAACCCCAATCTGTTTGTCGATGGCGCGCGCTTCAAAAACTTTAACGTGCGCGATATTCCGGTGGCGATTGAGCTGCCCGACTGGAACCACTGGCTGCCGCGTGCGCACCCCATGGACAGCATGGGCGAGGCCGATTTTTTGAGCAGCCCCAATTACTTGTATTACGACGCCATTCGCAAAGGCTTATTAGGTGAACTGGATGACCCGGATGCGCCCGGCTCAAAAATGAGCCGCGACAAATACATCTACACCAAACTGCGCCGAGACTTGGACGAGTGGGCCTATTACTGGGATAACAGCTCCATGAGCAATGCCTTTCGCGCGCTCGGCCCGGCTACAGGCCAACCCTGGACCAAGAAGCAAGTAAAGGAGCAGTATGCCGCGACGATTTGGGGCGCCTCCAAGCTATTTGAGTTGATGCACGAGTTTGGCCTGGAAGGCCTGGGCCGCCCGCTGTATGGCTTGCAAGGCGAGAGCCGCCAATGGCTGAACAACCGGCATGTGTTCAACCTCTCACCGCACTTGTTAAATATGACGCACGCCTTCCCCGTAAGTGGGGATGCCAAACCGGAGCTGATTAACTTTTACTTTGCTAACGCGTGGTATTGGTTACAAATATTGCTCAGCCCCGGCGCGCGCAACGCTGTAACCGGTGGCATAGACACCAACGACTGGGACTACACCGCCGATGTGATGGGCAACCTTGAGCTTGAAACCGGTCGGCGAGATGAAGTGCGTTCGGCGTTGTTGGCCCTAAAAGGCATGGATGCCGCCGACAACGGCTATGCCCCCAATGGCCGCGACCGAGGCGGCCTGGATGGCCCCTACTGGGGTTGGGATTTGCGCGACAACACCTCGCAACTCGTCAGCGCTTGGAAGCCGGGTTATTGGCTAACGGTGCCCAACAGCCAAACCGTGCTTTCTACTATTTACCAGATGTGGTTGGAGAAGAGCGCTACGTTTACCGAGGCCGATTGGCGCAAATCATTGGTGCCGCGTGAGGTGGCTTTTAACTTGGCCGCCCCGCCGTACACCTACACCATCGGCGTGCACACCACCGATGGCAGCACCTTTGAGAATCCCCAGCCCGCCCAGGAGGATGCCGCGACGTTCTTGGATTACCACATCCGCCACGTTAAGAACGAGCTGAGATTGCCCAAAGCGATTCCCAATGCCATGGCCGATTTTGGCAAGCTGCTGTGGCCCTTTAACCCGTGGGAAACGCTAAAGGTGCAAAGTGGGGCAGCCCCAACCGGGTTGACCGCGACGGTGAACGTAGAAAATATCGCGCTGAGCTGGTCGCCGCTGGTGAACGCCACCTCGTACAACATCAAACGCAGCGAAGCGCTGACCGGCGTGTTCATGTCCGTCGGCCTGTTTGTTACCCAAACCCAATTTGTGGATCGAGATTTGCAAGCAAGTCGCGCGTATCACTACGCCGTCTCGGCCAATATGGGCGATGAGGAGACGACGAACTCTGGCATTGTGTCGGCCACGCCCATTACCGGGTTGGTGGGCTACTGGTCGTTTGATGGAGCTGCTGGTTTGGCTCCGCTTGCGGGTGGGGTGCAGGATCAGTCCATCACCCAAAACCCCACGCAATGGGTGGGTAGCGTGACGGCGACGGTGGGCCACACCGGCAGCGGTGTCTCGCTCGGCGGGCAGGGCTTTATCGCCACCGAGCGCAATTTGCGCTGGCTCTCGCAGGACTTTACGCTGGCGGCCTGGGTTAAGACCACTGTCACTGGCGATGACAATTTGACCCGCGCCCCGGCGCTGGCGGGCAACGTGGGCGAGGCGATGGACAACCCATTTGATCCCGACAAAAGCAAGGTTCAACGACGTTACGAGAAAGTCGGCAATCGCTTCCTGGTAGTCGGCGGGTTGGACAGCGCGGGCAAGATTGGGTTGAGCCTCGGCACCGACATCAGCGTCAGCGTGAAGAGTGCGCAAGCCATCAACGACGGCGCGTGGCACCATGTGGCGCTGATGCGCGACATGACAAGCGGGCGGGTGAAGGTTTTTGTGGATGGCAAGATTTCGATGAGCGGCACATTGGCGACTGGTTTGCTGTATCAACGTGCGTTCAGCCTGGGTCGCCTCGAAAATCCATATCTCGCCAGCTACTGGCAGGGCGGGTTGGATGAGGTGCGCATTTACGACCGGCCCTTGACAGATGATGAGGTGTGGCGGTTGTATAACGACAAAGCGATTGATGAGCCGCCGCCTACACCGACGCCAACCCCAACCCCGCCGCCGCCGAAGAAGAAGATTTATTTGCCGGTGGTTGTGAAGTAGCGTGTGTATAATCACGCTCATCAAATCTTAAGAAAAGGAGGCGCATTAAAACTGATGACAACTGAAATGGTATTTACCCCTGCACTTGTGCATGTTGCGCCTGCCGTTCTTACAGCACGCCTCTAGTCTGTTTGTTTTGAGCTGAACTGATGAAGAGCCACGGCGCAGCAACTGCCCGTGGCTCTTTTGTTTTTCGCCGAGGTAGGGGCTGATCTTAGATCAGCCCCTACGAACCGGACACAAAGCCACGGAATCGCCGATGAACCCGTGGCTTTTTTTATTTTTCTCGTAACGCTCTGTATGAACAGTATTTATCTTGATCGTATTCGGGCCATTGTGCCCAACCTGGAGATTCGATCTCTGCAAGACAACAGCGATGGGCTGATCAACACCGTCTTTATTGTGAATGATGAGACGGTGTTCCGGTTTGCCAAAGACGCGTATGGCGTGCGGGTGCTGGCGACAGAACGACGCGTGCTGGACTTGATTCGCGGGCAAGTGGGCCTGCAAGTGCCTGCGCCGTTTTACGCCAGCGAGGATTG
>JAYTNY010000463.1:0-2747 GCA_043748055.1 Roseobacter sp. | reverse complement strand
CGCCGACACATTTGAGGCCATCAACGAGATCGGCACCGCCAATGTCATCATGGCCTGCAAAGGGGCCAACATCAATCGCTTGATTACGGTGGGTTGCTTGGGTGCCGAAACGCGTTCGCCATACCCGCTGCAGCGCAGCTTGGGCAAGGCCGAAGAGATGGTGCGCGGCAGTGGGCTGAATTTCACGGTATTGAAATCTGCCGTGGTCTGTGGCCCGGGCGACTGGCTGACCCATTGGTTGGGCGGTATCGCCAACGATATGCCGCTGGTTATGCCGTTGCCGCACAGTGGCAGCACTAAGTTGCAGCCGATTTGGGTGGGAGATCTGGCCGCCTGCGTCGAGCGTTGTCTGAGTGTGCGCTCAACCTATCGGCAGATTGTGCCAGTGGGTGGGCCGCAATCGCTCACCCTGCATGATTTGGCTCAGCATATTCTGGCGGTTACGGCAAAAAAACGCCGCGTTGTGCGGGTACCCAGCGCCCTTACCCAACACCTCACCCGCTGGCTGCAACGCTGTCGGGGGGCCCTCGATGAAAACGAATTGGACGCGTTGATTTACAACCGCACCACTGAAATTGGGGGTGTCCACCGTGTATTTGGCTTTGCCCCAGCCAAAATCCCCAGCCGCTTAAATTACCTCAGGCCGGATTATGATGCCCCGCCCACCCCGGTCCAATTCCGCTACCAGTAGAGATAGATTTTTGGACGCGGATCAGAGACCTATCACGGTCTGTTTTTAATTGGAAGTATGTCATTCCGACCGATAGGGAGGAATCTCTACTGTGGCCAACGCCAATGTATGGCTTGGTACAGATTCCTCCTCACTGCGTTCATCGGAATGACTTGTGTTACGACCGATCACAGATCAGCAATCACCCGCACTTGTTGCTGACCAACTGCCCGGTGACCGCAGTGAGGGCAAAGGTCTGCCCATCTTTGACCAGGATGTAACGGTAATTGCGGGTCTCGCAAACCTGCACGGCATTGGCCTTGTATGACCAAGCTTCCTGCGAATCAACCGTAAAGGTATTGCCCACTTGCGAGACCAATTTCGGGCGCTTGAGATAGCGCAGAGTGGTTTCGATCTTGCCCCGGTCTGCTTCGGCGATTCGTAACACCTTGAGCAACGCACTGCGCGAAAAGCTCACCACCCCGCTAAGCGCCGCGCCGCGCCAGTAGCGCAAATCGGTCTCTTTGATCTTGCCCTGATAGAAGTCGATCAGTTGCACATTGAGCTCAGGAATGCGCAGCGCGGCGGGATGCGTTTCGCTGACCGTGGGTGTGGCCGTGGCTGCTGCGGCTTCGGTGGGTTTCAAAGTTGGCGTGGGTGGGGCAGCCGGGGTGTTTGTTGGGGCCGGTGGCAAAGTGGCTTCTACCACGACGGTCGTGGGCGCAGTAAGTGTGATGCCAGTTGCAGCGCCGTCTGTTGTTGCCGTTGCGGCTGGCGTGCTATTGTTGGTCGGTTGCACGACTGCATTGCGATTGGGTGGGAACAGCACAAATGCGCACACTACCGCCAATAGCAACAGACCAACCAGCAACGCCACCATGCGCCCAATGGGCAATGATCCGCCCACTTTGGCCGCCGAAATCTCGGCATCCGAGAACTTATCCAACCCCGCCGCGACAAACGCCGAACTGCGTAGGTCGCGTAGGCGATTGCGCAGCACCAGCAGGTTGCCCTGCTCGATCAGTGCCGTCACCACCGCCCGTGATTTGCCAAAGTGACCCTCGCCCGGCAACTGCGCCAGGTCCAGCCCCAAATCTTTGGCCAGCTTGGCCAACTCGGCCTCGTTAAATTCACGATACAGAATATCGCGGAGTTTCAGGATAAGGTCTTCGTTCATAGCATTAGTGTTTAGCACTAAGTGCTTAGTCCTTAGCCATGTTGTTTCGACTAAGGACTAAGCACTCAGCACTAAGGGCTTCTTACAGCGGGATATTCCCGTGTTTTTTCTTTGGATTGACATCGCGTTTGTTGCGCAGCATTTCCAGTGCGTTTATCAAACGCGGGCGGGTTTGGTGCGGCTCGATGATGTCATCGATGGCGCCAATCGATGCGCCAACATACGGGTTGGCGAATTCGTTCTGATACTGGCGAACCAATTCCGCTTTCAGCTCGTCTGGTTGGCTAGAGGCGGCAATATCGCGACGATAGATGATCTTCACCGCGCCTTCTGCTCCCATCACCGCCATCTCGGCAGTGGGCCAAGCCAACACCAAATCGCCTCGGGTCGCGCGTGGGCTCATCACACAATATGCCCCACCATAAGCCTTACGGGTGATGACGCAAATCTTGGGCACGGTCGCCTCGCAATAGGCATAGAGGAGTTTGGCCCCGCTACGGATGATGCCGCCGTGTTCCTGGGCGGTTCCCGGCAAGAAGCCGGGCACATCCTCAAAGGTCACGATTGGGATATTAAAGCAATCGCAGAAGCGCACAAATCGGGCGGCCTTCTCACTGGCGTTGATATCTAACACACCAGCCAAAACTTGGGGCTGATTGGCCACAATGCCGACGGATAGCCCTCCCAAGCGCGCAAACCCTACGACCATGTTGCCGGCAAAATGCTCTTGCACTTCAAAGAACCGGCCATCGTCCACGATTTTGCGCACGATCTCCTTCATGTCATACGGTTTGTTGGGGCTGTCCGGCACAATTGTATCGAGCGAGTCATCAGTGCGCAGTGGATCGTCCTTGCTTTTTATAAAAGGGGGGTCTTCCAAGTTGTTGCTCGGCAAATAGC
>JAYTNY010000462.1:0-4660 GCA_043748055.1 Roseobacter sp. | reverse complement strand
GCCAAACATCTCGCTGCTGCTGGCCTGGTAAAAGCGCGTGTCGGGCTTTACGTGCCGGATGGCTTCCAGCAAGCGCGTCACACCCAGCGCCGTAAATTCACCCGTTAGCACAGGCTGCGTAAACGAGACGGGCACAAACGACTGCGCCGCCAAGTTGTAAATCTCATCCGGCTGGTATTCGCGCACCAGGTCCATCATCGAGGACTGATCGAGCAAATCGCCTTGTGCAATTTCGATCTTGTCTTGAATATGCTTAATGCGGTCGAAGTTAATCGTGCTGGTGCGACGCACCATGCCCACTACGCGGTAACCCATCTCCAACAACAATTCTGCTAAATACGATCCATCTTGGCCGGTGACACCGGTAACGAGTGCAGTCTTCTGTTTCATTTTTCCTCTTTGTATGTAGTTTGAACATGTCCGCATTCGCGTTACTTCAGGTTTTACGCGTCAGACAAAATCGCAGTAATTTAGAAATGCTTCAGCAAGCGTACCTGACGTGCAGGTGACGATTGCGTGGTGTGCAGTGCATTCACAGTTGTTTGTCAGCCTTTACAACGTTGCGCCAGTGATTGAGCAGATCGCTCACCGTCTCCTCAAATGCTATGTGGGGTTCCCAGCCTGTCGCATGCCTCAGCTTGGCGTAATCCCCAAAACTGATGGGGGTATCGACGGGCCGAAACTTGGCGGGGTCGGTGTCTTGGGTGATGTGTGCGGCGCTCAGGCTCAGCATCAGATCGAATACCCATTGAATAGAGCGCGGCGTGCCGCTGCACACGTTGTAAACCTGTCCGCCCTCACCGCCTTTAATCAAGGCCAAATACGCACGGGCCACATCGCGCACATCCGTAAAGTCACGTTGGGCGGCCATGTTGCCCAGGCGCATCACCGGCTCGCGCAGGCCCAGCTCTATTTGCGCAATTTGATGGGCGAAGTCGGCCATCACAAACTTGATGTTTTGGCTGGGGCCAACGTGGTTGAAAGGCCGCGCCACAATCACGTCTAACCCGTGGCTGATGTGATATTGCAGCGCCATCAAATCTTGCGCAGCCTTGCTGACGGCATACGGGTTGTTGGGCCGCAGCGGGTGGTCTTCGCGATAGGGCAGTTCCTCTGCAGAGTTGGGCCGACCGTAGACCTCGTTCGACGACACAATCAGCATGCGTGGGGTGAGTTTTGTCTCCAACACTCCGCGAAACAAATTTAATTGGCTGAGGATGTTGTCTTGATAAGTGGCCCACGGGTCTTTCCACGAAGCAGGCACCGCAGACTGAGCCGCCAGATGCACAATCACATCCGGTCGTTCGGTTTTGATCAAGCGAGTCACACCATCCGCGTCCGCCAAATCAAGCTGCCACCACTGCACCCGGCTGCTGTTGCGGTCGCCGGTGGCGTTGCGGGAAACGCCGATGAGGTTCCAATGCGTTTCTTTCAGCAACAGGTCGGCCAAATACGAGCCTGCAAAGCCCGACATGCCGGTAATCAATATACGCATGAGCTGGTTGGGTATTCCTTGTGCAATATATGCAATTTCTGTGTTATCTGTGATGGGGTCGCCATGTTACGTTTGGAGCCTATCCCAATTGATTATCAGGGACGACATCCCTACAAGGAATGTCGTCCCTATTGAGATAGGTTCTTGGTCGGAAAGCGGCGCGAATTCTACACGCACGCCCTCCGGCACAAACCCGGTTTCTTCGAAAAACCGGGTTTGTGCTGGGGTTACGGTGCTGGCGTAGGCGTTGCAAACCCGCCCGAATACAAGGTGGGGATGAGCGAGGTTGTGCCAAAGGCCACCGACCCCACCACCAGCAGCAGCACCACGGCAATAAACCCAGCCCCGCCCACAATGCCGATCCACGAAAACAGGCGGGCTTGATCGGGCTTGCTGGCATTTTTGGCCCCGGCCAGACCAATGCTGCCCAGTAGCAATGGCAGCAATGGCAGCGGCGGCACGCACATGGCAATGCCAATGCCAAAGCAGGTAACTAGCGATGAAATTCCGGTGATCAGCGAAAGCAAGGCGATGACATCGTTGCCGTTGCGTTGCTTGGTGATGACGGGCTGAGGCGATTCGGGTAGGCGGGGCAGGGTGGCGCTGTTGCCCAATGCCTGCAAATACGTCTCTGGTGGATGAACGGTGAGGCCCTTGATGCTGAGTTGTTTGGCGACGCGCTCGCTGACGCGACGGCCATCCTCCACATACCAAAGGTGTTGCGCGCACAGCGGCACACCCGTTACTTCGCAACGCTCTACGGCTTCGTTCAGGCAATCAACACATCGGGCAGACATTCAGGGTTTGAAGGTTTGAGGGTTTGAAGGTTTGAAGGTTTGAACAAACTCAAACCTCCAAACTCAAACTGATGAGGAACGGAGAGAGTGAGATTCGAACTCACGGTAAAGCGTAAGCCCTACAACGGTTTTCGAGACCGTCCCATTCAACCACTCTGGCATCTCTCCTGATCTGACTTATGAGGGGTATTTTACTCAGGTTTGTCTTGTGGCTGTTCTCGTTGCCACAAAATGAACCTGGCGAACTTGCCAAGTTCAACAATCAAGTTTGGATCTTCCAAATCAAAAACTTTAAGAACGTCGTCAACCGCTGCTTTTGCCTCGTCGGTAAGCCCGACCTTCGTTGTCCTTTGAATTTAGTTTGTCGGTATAGGGTTCGGCGGGACTAAATGGAGACTTGTCTTGGCTTGTATCCTCTGGCATCCCTGTTGCAATTGCCTCCATGACGTCGCGGCGTATCTGCTCATTCTTTAGGCCAATTCCACGCAATACATCTATTGCTATGCCATCACTTTGCCGGATTGTGGCAAGCAGCAAATGTTCGGTGCTGATGTAGCTGTGTGTCAGCTTACGTGCCTCATCCACAGCAAATTCAATGACTTGTTTGGTGCTTGGCGTTAAATCTAACGGCCC
Source organism: Roseobacter sp. (assembly GCA_043748055.1). GTDB lineage: Bacteria > Chloroflexota > Anaerolineae > J036 > Brachytrichaceae > JANMVQ01. The sequence continues at coordinate 1,735 of JAYTNY010000462.1, read as the reverse complement.
ACCTGTTAATGACCCGCTTCGCAACATATTCTTGCCTGAGCCTGTCATTTTGTATACCAGCAATTTGACGCGTTCTGGCGTTGCGCCCAGTTTGCGCAACACATTGCCCGCAATGCCTTTCTCCTCGCGGGTTAACCCAATCAGCACATGCTCGGTGCCACCGTAGTTGTGGCTCATCTGCTCGGCTTCTTCCTGCGCCAGTTGCAGAACGCGCCGCGCACGTTTGGTAAATCGCTCCAGTTTGCTCGCCATTTATCCCCCTTGTAGCCGAGGAGCGCACACTCCTCGGCCTCACGTTAACGCCTGAAAGTAATCACAACTCCGTTGCAACGGACACCGCCCGCACTCCGGGTTGCGGGCGTGGCAAATCTCGCGGCCATGCCGAATTAAATTTAGGTGATATGGCCCCTCGGCTCCCTTCGGCGTAATCTGCTCCATCAAATCATGCGTGGCATCGGCGCTCAGTTTCTCATCGCGCAGGCCCAGCCGCCCGGTGACGCGGTGCACATGCGTATCCACCGGAAACGCGGGCATGCCGTAGCAGAACAACAGCACGATGGCCGTGGTCTTTGGCCCTACGCCGTCGATGCTCAACAGCCAGGCTTTGGCTTCTTGCACGGGCAGCTTGCTGAGGAAATCAATGTTCAACGAACCGCGCTCCTCAGTGATGCGCCTCAACGCCTTTTGAATGCGCGGGCCTTTCTGGTTCGCCAGCCCGGCAGGCTTGATGGCCTCGATGACGAGTTCGGCTTTCACATCGCGCACATCCTCCCACTTGGCAAAGCGCGCACGCAGGCGGGCATAGGCCAAATCGCGGTTGCCATCGTTGGTGTTCTGCGAAAGTATTGTGCCCACCAACTCACTCACGCCATCCAACTTCGTCCAACGGGGCGTGCCGTAAATTTTGAGGAGTTGCTCGTGGATGCTTTTGGCTTTTTTGCGGAGGGATTGGAGGTTGGGAGATTGAAGATCGGGAGATCGGAGATTTCCCAACTTTTGGTTGGGCGAGATTGGAGATTGTGCTTTCGGTTTGCTCGATGTTTTCTTTTTAGTTGTTGCTACTGCCATATTAATCTCCAATCTCCAATCTCTTAATCTCTTCTGCATCATCGCCCGCCACCACAAATACCTCTGGCGAGGCCAGCGTGACACCCGAACCAATCAGCGTGCCTTCGGATCGCAGCCGCGCCGTGAATCGCTCAAACTTCTCGCCAGTTAGCTCCAGGTGCAATTCCGTCGCTGGCCCATCCACCTGCCCCAGCATGCGGAAAAGCAGCGCAGGCGGCCGGCTGCGGTTAGAGGCTGAGGGCTGAATCACCATCTCTTTGCTGCGCGTAAACCCATTGGCGGTGCCGGTGTTGGGCGACCACACATCCCAGTTTGGTACTGCGAAAGTGCCAGGCACCTGATCGCCACTTTTCAACAACTTGCCCTCTGCAGAACACTGCCACAACCCCGTGGGCGCTCCCAGGCTAAACACGCCGCCAAAGCTGCTATCAATCCGAATGATGTCTAACGCATCCAGATACAAATCGTCTTCGCTCTCGTTCTTCACCGAGAGCTGCGCCGTCCATCCGTTTCCATTCACAAGATTCCGCTCTTGCCACACCCACATGGCACGAACCTCGGCGTTGGCGCTGCCAAACGAGAGCGGCTCGTCGCTGTAGCGTTGCGAGGCATTGACGCGTAATAACTTCGTCGTAGCCGACTCTGCTGTGTGGTAGCGCACCTGCGC
>JAYTNY010000461.1:0-3336 GCA_043748055.1 Roseobacter sp. | reverse complement strand
GGCTCGGTGGCGGATGGCGCTAACGCGGCCTGGTACTTGGCCGAGGGCGATTACACCAATGCCGTGCTCTCGGGCTTGGGTGCCATTCCGTTTGCGGGTGATGCGGCAACAGCGACCAAGTTAGCCGCCAAACACGGCGATGAACTGGCTGATTTGGCAAAGCAAGGGCTAAAGCATGGCGACGAAGCCGCCGATGCCACCAAGGCCGTTGGCAAAGAGTTGCCGGATATCCGCGACCAGTTCAAATCGTATAGCGAAGTGAAGAACGGCAAACACTACACCACCACCGAAGGTGAGCTGGGTGTGCCGGGCGAAGTGATGGCGCATCGCAGCAAGAGCGCGCAATCCAGCGTGTCGGCGGGCACTGGGGATGACGCCGGACACCGCCTCGGCGCTCGCTTTGGCGCGCCGGAGGGCGTGGACAACCTGGCGCAGCAAAACCGCTACATGAACCAGAACGGCACGTTTAAGCAGCTCGAGGATTCTTGGGATGCTCAACTCAAAAGCGGCAGCAAGATTCACGCCTCGGTGACGGATGTGACCCACTCCGGCGAGACGCGCCCGTTTATGCGCAAGGTGGAGTGGACGGAGACTTTGCCCGATGGCACGGTGAAGCACAACAGCCTGGACTTTGCCAATACCCATACACCGCTAAGCCGCACTAACCAGAACATTCCCGAAACCATCACCGACCCAGATCATCTCGCACCGGTCATCCGGCTGGATGATTGGCGAAAGTAGACCTTTTGCGAAAATTTATTCGCACATGGTGCTCGTAGGGGCGCAGCATGCTGCGCCCTTGCTTTTGCAAGAGGTTTAGTAAAGGACTGAATTTCATGGAACTCTCATTCGATACTGACCAGGGTCGCGCGATGCTGAATAAGCTGCTGGCCTCGCATAGCCAGATCACGCGGATGGTAGTGAGTATGCAACGCACCAGCGAGTCGCTCATCGTGTCCAAGTGGCAAGCGCCGGCGGCGACCCAATTCAACACCACCGTTGCGGCCTGGACGGCGGACATGCAACCCACGCTGGACAAATTGCGCGAGGCGCGCCGCAGGCTGGAGGCCGAGATTCGGGAGTGGGAGCAGACCGGGCAGGGTTTTGATGTTGCAGCCGCCGCGCCCGCGAACTCAATTCAGACCAATGCCGACGGGCGACCCGTTGATGCAAACGGCATGGTCCTCCTCGACAACACCTCGAACATGAGCGATTTGGCGGCGGCGGTGATCCAACTGAATGCCAACAACACACCCGTGCGCATCGTGCAGACAGGTGAGAACACGTATGCCGTGTTGATTGCAGGCACCGATAATTTTGAGGGCGGTAACAATTGGGTGAATGCGCTCAACGCTGGTAGCGGCATCCCCTCGACGTATATGAACGAGGTGAAGGGCCTGATCCAAAAACTACCCGAAGGTGCGACGATTAACTTGGCGGGCCACAGCCAGGGCGGGTTGGTGGCGCTGCTCTTGGCCGACGATCAAGGCTTGAACGATCGCTATCGCATCAACAGCGTGACCACGTTTGCGGCATCGGGCAACACCCAAGCCAACTCGCGCGTTGGCGAATATCACAGCTTCTTAACCGCCAACGACCCGATGCGCGGGTTGGAGGCAAACCCACATGGCAACTGGCCCGGAGGCAACCGCATTCTGCCCACGCTGCCCGGTGCATTTGGCGATCCCACCGTGCGCCCGACGATTATTCCCGTTGCGGGCGGCGCGCCGCTCATCGGCGGGCACAGCGCTTACCCGGATTCGCCAGCGCTGAAGGGCCTACCGTTGCCATTTGCAATTGAGCAGCCCTGGCCGACGGATGGCAGCGGTGCCTACCGCGCCACGAACGAGGACAACCTGACGCGTTCGGTCAGAGACCTGAACTCAGACAGCTTATTTCGCCGGGCCGAGGGCCGCATCAACATGCCGGTAGAAGGCGCAAAGTTTGGCGTGAACAACCTGGTGTTGGCTCCGGTAGACCATGCGCTGGACAGCGTGTTTAGCCATACGCCCGACCCTGTGCGCAACACTTATGACCGTGGCTCGGACTGGCTGCTGAACCACGTGGCGACTGGGCCAACGTTTACTGAAGCCGTAGGCCACACCGCTGGCGGCGCAGCCGAGATTGTGACCGCGCCCGTGCAAGGCGCATGGGACGTGGTGAGTTCTGTGCCCAACGCAGGTAACGATTTGATTCATGGCCGCTTTGGCGATGCGGCTGGCGAGTTGAAGGACGGCGTGGTGGATGGTGTAACAAACGCTACCAGCGGCCTGTGGGAAGGCGCGCAAGATTTGGGTGGCGGGTTGTTGGATACGATTTTGTAAAAAGCGGCAGGCGATTGGAAATCGCGTCTGAGAAGCCTTCGGTTGAATGCCCGCCTGCGCGGGCAGCGCATGGGCCATGATGTTTGCTATTGGTGTAGGCAGAACCCAATGATTAACTTCAAGATTAAATCTGGTATTGACCCGTCCGCGCAGGCGGACGATGAGCCGCAGGCTTCTTAGGCGCGGCTTCGAGCCGCTCTCTCTGTAGCGGTGTCAGATTCCTCGTCAGCAGTTTGGGGCGTGTGATGTCCAATCATTTGGCTTACCCTCAGCCCAATGGATACGCTCGATACACTCTTTCTAGTCTTCTCCGCCCTTGTGCTTGTAGGGGCGTTGGCAGCGGCGGTCATTTGGTTTGGGCCAACGTTGATGGAGGCGCAACTGAACCCGCGCCTGGCCCGCCTGAAGCGCACCGCTTGCGCCGAGGTAGCTGTGCTAAGCCAACACAACACCTTGCGGCGCTACCCCTTGCCCGCCGACGGGCAAATCGTCATCGGGCGCGGCCACACTTGCGATATCGTGTTGGACGAAGTGCAAATCTCGCGCAACCACGTCGCCATCCGCTGCAACGGCAAGCACTTTATGGTGCAGGATTTAGGCAGCCAAAACGGCATTGTGGTGGAAGGCAAGCGCGTGGAGCGCACCGAGATTGCCTACAACACGCAATTTAGGGTGGGCCAAACCACGCTGGTGTTGCTCAAACCCAACGCACCTTTGCCCACTTTCCGCGCAGCCGATGCCAACAAACACAAAGCTGCGCTTCCATCCCAACCCCACGCCCTGCCCACCCCACCCGATTACGTGGTGGATGAAGCCAGCAGCACCAGCCGCCGCGCCGCTATGTATCGCGCGCGCAAACGCTCTACCGGGCAGGCCGTCGCCATCAAGTTCTTAACCCATCTGCAAGACAGCGCCAATGGCGATTATTTGCGCCAACAAATCGCGCATCAAATTCAATTGGGCGCAACCATCCAACACCCGCACTGCGTGCGCGTGCTGGATGGCAACGCCA
>JAYTNY010000460.1:0-5896 GCA_043748055.1 Roseobacter sp. | reverse complement strand
ATCCGAGCGGTTCAAGTCGTTTGCTTACGCAGATTTGCTCAAGCGCGACAAGGTGAACCTGGATATTTTCTGGCTGAAGGATGATGCGCTGGAGGACAGTGCCAACTTGCCCGCGCCGGAGTTGATCGCGGCAGAGATCGCCGAGGACTTGCAGGCGGCGCTGGAGCAGTTTGCGACGATTGCGGAGGACTTGGTCAGGAAATAAATTAGTGATTGTTTATGCCTAATACTCAAACAGCTTACCTCATGATCAGTGGTGCAATCGCGGCATACCGCGCGCCAGAATTCGTGGCAGCACTTAGCCAGCATTTCAAAACCGTGATCACCGTCCAAACTCCCAATGCGATGCGACTCATCAGCCCACGGGAATTAGCACGGATTGACCATAATCATGTCATCGAAAGTTACTTTGATGCCAGAATCCTTCCGCGACCCACGCCAGGCCCGGTTGTCTTTGCCCCGTGTAACTTCAACTCGCTCAACAAGCTTGCACAGGGCATCGCCGACAATCTCGCTTTGTCCATCACTGCCGAGATGATTGGTTATCAGCAAAAGGTGATTGTCGCCATCGCAGTCAATAACCCGTTGTGGGCACATCCCCAGGCAAAAGCTTCCGTAGCGACTCTGCGCAATTGGGGTGTCACTGTAATTGAACCCCAAGACGAGGGCGCTGGAATGACAATGGCACCTACGGCGACCGTTTTAGCATCGCTGTCAGGCCGCGTTATGCCCTGAGTTAACCACCCGTTACGTCGTTTTGGAGTTATGCGCGTTGCATTCAGGGATTATCTTGTTGCAACGCAGCACAATACTGTGCGCGTTAATGGGTGCATTGGTGTGATCACTTGGATGAGCGGATTTTGCCGAGGCCCGAGCCAGGGCCGGTGGTGTTTGCACCGTGCAACTTTAATTCGTTGAATAAGTTGGCGCACGGTATTGCCGACAATCTGGCGCTTTCGATTACGGCAGAGATGATTGGCTACGGGTTGCCGGTGGCGATTGGGGTTTCGGTGAATGCGCCGCTGTGGGCGCACCCGCAGGCCAAAGCCTCGGTGGCTGTGCTGCGAAGTTGGGGGGTAAAAGTAGTAGAGCCGCAAGAGGCTGAGACAGGCTTAATGATGGCGACAACGGAGACTGTGCTTGCGGCTCTTTCCTCCCCCTGACTTGTGCAAAGCACAAGTTAGAGGCCCTGACTAAAAGTCAGGGGAAACAACGGTGGTGTGATGTGTGACGATGAATGTGGCGACGGATTCGACGGACTGCGGTGTGATGTTGTTCCCTGAATTTCGATGAAGCTGCGATGTGCTGCAATGTATTACGATGGTTGATGTTGTGATGCTGCGTGCTACGAAGAAAGCTGCGATGTGTGTCAGTGTGCTGCGATCAGTACTTCGATGTGTTTGTTGTTCCCCCCTCGCACAAAAGAATACTGTGCCTTCGTCTAGGTTGCCTGTCCGCTATCTTCTAAACAGCTAGAGGAAAGCTAACATTTCGCTGAACACCGCCACAAATTCCAACATAGATCAACGTGATCCATCAATACCGCGACCACTTGCGCAGCTTCACGCGCAACGCCCGCCTCTTTCTGCTTGCCATGACTATTCTGGCGTTTGGCACGGCGGCCCCCACCCTGTTCTTCAATTTGTATTTGGAGAAGATGGGGTTCGACCGCGCCTTTATCGGCGGGGTGAACACGGTGATCCAACTGGGTGGCGTGGTTATGGCCCTGCCTGCGGCGCTGTTGCTGGATCGCATTGGCCGCCGCCGCGCCATCTCAGTTGCACTTGCCGTCGGCCTCATCAGTTGGAGCTTGTCGCTGTTGATGGAACGCGGAGAGCTTATTCTGGCGTTGCAGGCGATTAACGGGGCGGGCACGGTGCTGTTTGGCCTGGCGGTGGTGCCGATGCTAGCCGAGGCTTCTACGCCGCGCGAGCGCACCACGCTCTTCAGCGTCAGCGAAGGCGTGACGACGCTGGCGTTGTTCTTTGGCAGTTTGTTGTTTGGCTTTGTGCCAGGCTGGCTGGCACCTTTAATCAACACAAACACCGGCAGCGCCGATGCTTACCGTGCTGCGCTGCTGCTCTCGGCCATCTTGCGTAGCATCGGGCTAATCCCGTTTTTGTTCTTGCAAAACACAAAGCCCACTGCTGGCCCATCCAACCAAACGCGAAAGCAAAACGGGTTGTGCTATTACAACCCGCGCAAACTGCTGAACTTAAAGACGCCGATTTGGCTGATGTGTGTGCCGTATTTGCTGGTGTATTGCGGCGGGTCGCTCATCTTTCCATTTCTGACGCTCTTTTTGAAGGAGCGCTTTCAGGCCACTGATAGCACCATTGGCTTGGTGCTGGGCTTGCTCAATTTGTCTATTGGAGTTGGGTCGTTGATGGGGCCTGCGGTGGTGGGTCGGTTTGGGCGGGTGCGCGTGGTGGTGGCGGGCGCGTTTATTTCGGCGGCGGCGTTGGGGGTGATTGGGTTTGCCTCGACCTTTGCGCTGGTGGCCCTGGCTGTGGTGCTGCGGGCCGGGCTGTTCAACCTCACCCTGCCCATTTACAAAGCCTACGTGGTAGACCGCGCGCCGCCCGCCGAGTACACCCTGGTCAGCCTCATCCTTTCCACCAGCGCCAATATTGGCCCCGCCATTGGCCCCACGCTTAGCGGTTGGCTACAACGCGAGACGGGGTTCTCGCCGGTCTTTGGATTGGCGATTGGGCTGTATGCACTGGCAGGCCTGGCTTACCTATTTGTGTTTGCCCACACGTTTGTTAGCGAACCGACAGTAGACCTCTTGCAAAAGTCTATTCGCGCGCGGCGTTCGTAGGGGCGTAGCATGCTACGCCTCTACTTTTGCAAGAGGTCTAGTTGTACAGTCGACATCAAGCAGGCTTTAGAATTAGCATTAAAGTTATTGCCAATAAGTTTTCGATAACATGAGCTGCTAACGTGGCGGCGAAAAAGGGGTGCATTTTTTATTAGGGGCAGACATCTTGCGAAAGGACATGGTAGAGGCGCAGCAGTGCTGCGCCTCTACGAAAATCGACTGCAAGACAAAGTTTGCCCCTTTTGCAAAATGCACCCCGAAAAAGCATCGGGCTTTGGTAGGGTATCATCCTAGCCAAGTGTCCGGGTCGCCATAAAGCTCAACCTGAGCAAAGTTTCAGGTTTGTTGCGCACAGCACAAAAATCACAATTTCTTGCCTCTCGCGATGAAGACCGCACGTAGCCTTAAGCACACCAGCCTCAAGAAGAGCACACCCACTCTCCTGCTCAGAACGCTTGTCGCTATCACCGCGACAGCGCTGACTTTGCTGGCGGTATCGCCGATATCGGCCGACGCACCACCCTCTCCGGGAAACCAACCTGGCGCAGATGTGCAAGCACAAGCCAACCCTACGCGCACCCCCACGCCCATCCCTCTCTTTGCCGAGACGCTTGTACCCGCAGATTCGGCCACGCTCGCACCCAGCCCAACCATTCTGCCCAGCTTGCTGATTGGCCGCGTTTACAACGATCTCAATACCAATGGCATCTACGATGACGGTGAAGGCATCGCCAACGTAAACCTTGTTATTACCGATGCCAACGGCGTATCCCGCATCACCAACACCGATCTGCGTGGCGGGTTTACCCTGAACCTGCCCTCTGGCCCAGCCCTGATTGCGGTAAACGAAAGCACGTTGCCCAGCGGTGTCGTGTTGCAAAGTGGTGTCAATCCAAGCCTCGTCACCTTACTCAGCGGCACGCCCTTTGCATTCAGTCTGGGGTATCGCACCCAAAGTGATTTGCCTGTTCGCATCACCCCCACTCCCTTCATCACCCTAACACCAATCATTGCCCCATCTGTTACACCCGCAGTCAGCCTCACAGCTGTCGTTACCACGCCTGTCGCATCTAGCGCGGCAAACCCACCCATCGAGCTGGCTTTGTCCTCCAGGGCCAACATCACCGCAAGCTCAGCCGTATCGTCGCTGGTCGGCGTAAAAATTGGGGATCAGATTGATTACACCGTGACGGTGAAAGCAAACAGCGCCAGCGCTTCCGAATTAACAGTGAACGTGCCCATCCCAGACGGCACAGAGTATGTCGCTGGCTCGGCGATGCCAATCGATGAGCGAGCCGAAGCGCGCGTGCCCCAAGCGCTGCGTCACACCGTCACCTGGCGCACCAGGCCAATGACCAGCGGGCAAACATTTACCGCGCGTTTCTCGGTGCGCGTAGTTGTAGGCACAGGCAGCATTGTGGCAAAGGCCAACGCCAGCAACGCCAGCACCGGTCAGAGCATCAGCAGCAACGAGGTGGTGAACAAGAGCAAACCCACCGCCGTTTCGCTGTTGCAGTTTGAGGCCATCCCCACCAGCAACGGCATCAAAATTGCCTGGCAAACCAGCGTAGAGTTGGACACGTTCGGGTTCGCGTTGTATCGAAGTTTTAATGGCGACAACCGCAACAGCGCCGTGCTGCTAAACCCCGATGGTTTGATTGCGGCCCGAGGGGGCACAGGCACGGCCTATACGTTTACAGATAGCTCTGCTGAGACCGGTCAGCGGTACACCTACTGGCTGCACGAGATTGAACGCACAGGCCTGATTAATGAGTATGGCCCGCTACAAGCCTCCACCGAAACACCAACGGCGGTTGGCATTGTTGTGCCTTCAAACGTAATGGCGGGTGGCGTGCCAGTGGCACCACCCATCGGCAGCGCGTCGCAAAGCATTCCAGTTCCAGCCACCCCATCGATCAATAATGGTACGATCCAAATGCTGGTTACTCAGGTTGTGCAGCAACAGGTCATCATTGTGCCAACGCTTGCGCCCCTGCCCCAAGAGGATCGACGCGTGGATGTTCCGCAACCTGTGCCACAGCCCGCTGCCCAAACCGAGGCAGATGCAACCGCTACACCCGAACCTCTGGCTGCACCTGTAGGGCCAGCCGAAGCCCCCATCAACACCCAGACCGACCCTCAGGTCATTATTGTTGATGCAACGGCTACACCCTTTGCTCAACAACCGGATTCTGTCGCCAATGTGGCGACCATTGCTGTGCCCAACACACCGCAGGCACAACAAGCTGCGGCTCAAATCAAACCGCTGGCCGAAGCACCCAAGACCACATCCAACGTAACCCGCGAGACCACACGCGCCACCGAGCGCGTAGACCGACAAACCGACTGGATGGAGTGGATCATCTGGGCGCTGGTCATTTTTGTGGTGTGGTTTGTTGTCGCGGGTGTCTTGGGCATCGCCCTTGGTCAATACTTGCGGCAGCGATAAGCGTCGCAAAAACAAACCAGGTTTCTTAAAGAAACCTGGTTTGTTTTTGCGGGTCTACAAGCGCGTATGAGCGCGAAGGTTAGCGGTTAATACTGCTGGCCCGCTGCACCAACTGCGCAAACTCTTGCACATCGGTATCGTTGGGCAGGGCGCCCGCCACGTTGTTGGTGAAGCGGCCCAGCGCGCTCATCGTCATGGTGCTGTAGGGGCTTTGGCGCAGCATCTCGGCAAACTCGGACACCACAATGTTCATTTGGTAACGGGGCGAGGTGGCCTCGAAGCTGGGCGCGAGGTCAGTTGTGAACACATCCCCCGCAATTTCTTTGACTGGGCCTGCACTGCCCGCGTTACCCACATCCTGCCAGCGCAAGAACACGGTTGCAATTTTGCCGCGCACATTCGGACGCAATTTGATGGCGTAGATGGCCGTGGCGTTGTGGCCTGCATTCAACTCACCTGCGTCCACCGCGTCGTTGCGGAAGTCTTGGTCGGCTACAGCGGCTTCCTCGTACCCAATCAAGCGATATTCGGCGACCACATCGGCGTTGAAATCCACCTGCGTCTTGGCGTCTTTGGCAATGGGTTGCAGTGCAGCCACGATGTTCTCGCCAAACACTTTGTAGGCC
>JAYTNY010000459.1:0-14428 GCA_043748055.1 Roseobacter sp. | reverse complement strand
ACGCCTCGCACAGTTGCAGCCACACTTTTATGCTTTGTTCGATGGCATTATTGGGGATGGTGGGAAGCGCAATGCGTTGGCGCAACACCATTGAGAGCGTGGTGCCCTGCACCAACTCCATCACAAAGTATGGCTCGTTGGTATCCAACCAGCCATAGTCCAACACCTCCACCACGTTGGGGTGGCGCAGGCGCTGCATCACAATGAACTCGCGGCGGAAGCGGCCTACGGTGAGATTGCTGATGGTGGTGTCGCCTGCACCCACTGGCTCACCTGCCGAGAGGCGTTTGATGGCGACAGTTTGCTTGGTCTCTAAGTTGAGCGCGCGATACACTGCGCCCATACCTCCGGCACCAATAACGCCTTCCACTTGGTACTTCTTGGCAATCAGGCGCGGCATAGCGCTTAGCGCCGCCAGAGGCCGGGCGTTTTGGTTGGCGTTGGTATCGTCGATGGTTTTTTCTTCGTCAGACACGGGGCTTGCATTGTACTGATGTGTAGTAGCCTGTTGAGGTTAAATACAACACATGGCTCCAAAACCCTGGACAACATTGACGACGCGCGAGGTTTATAAAAATAAATGGATGCGCCTGCGCGAAGATGTGGCCGAGCTGCCCAACGGCAAGACCACGATTTACGGCGTATGCGAGTTCGGCCAATGCGTAGGCGTGCTGCCATTTGTGGACGATGAGCACGTGGCAATGGTGCGGCAATATCGCTATGTGTTTGCCGAGAACCACCGCTGGGAGATGCCCACCGGCGGCTGGAACCCCACCGAGAGTTTGGAAGCGGCGGCCCAGCGCGAGTTGATTGAGGAGGTGGGCTACCGTGCAGGCAGCTTGCAGCATATCAACACGAATTGGACTTCAAAATCGGTGTGCCAGGAGTTGGCGCACCTGTATGTTGGCCGAGACTTAACGCCGGTAAACCCCGCCGAGATTGTGCCCGATGAAACCGAGTTTTTAGAGGTGGGGATTTTGCCATTTAAGGACGTGCTGCAGATGGTGTTGGACAGCGAGATCCGCGACAGCATGACGGTGATTGCGGTGTTGCACGTGGCAGCGCGAGCTAACCGGCCATAAGACTAACTTGAGCTTTAATTCGCTAGGAGATACAACTTGAAAATATTTTCTGTTGCTTGGCTTTCTGCTCTTCTCGGTGCTTCACTCGGCCTGTCTCTGCTGAGTGCGCCATCCACCGCCCACACGTACACACAAGACACGCCCAATGCAAACAAACTTTCGCCGTGGGTGATGCAGCACACGGAGAACGCCGCCGAGGCCGAGATGCTGGTGGTGCTGAACGAACAAGCCGATTTGAGCGGCGCGGCCTTGTTGCCCACGCAGGCCGAACGCGCCCGCTTTGTGTGGCGGCAACTGACCGAGGTGGCTGAGCGCACCCAAAAGCCGCTGCTGGCCCTGTTGGAACGCGAGGGCGTGGCGCACCGCCGCTACTACATCGCCAACGCCGTTTGGGTAAAGGGCAACCGCACCACCGCCCTAAAGATTGCGCAACAGCCCGAGGTGCTGCGCGTGGATGGCAACCCAATCTTTCGCGCCATCCCCGAACCCGCCACAAGCCCCATCAACCCCAGCAACAGCAACGGCCCCGAGGCCACGCTGGGCATCGAGTGGGGCATCTCGCAGACGCATGCGCCTGATGTTTGGGCCATGGGCTACACCGGGCAGGGCGTGGTGGTGGCCGGGCAAGACACGGGTTACACCTGGTCGCACCCGGCCTTGTTGATGAAGTACCGTGGCTGGAACGGCAGCACCGCCAACCACAACTACAACTGGCACGACAGCATTCATGCTAACGGTGGCGTGTGCGGCACCGATTCCCCTACGCCTTGCGACGACGGCTACCACGGCACGCACACGATTGGAACAGTGATTGGCGACGATGACGCAGGCCACCAGATCGGCATGGCGCCCGGGGCCAACTGGTTTGGCTGCCGCAATATGGATCAGGGCTTTGGCACGCCTTCATCGTATTTGGAATGCTTCGAATTTTTGATGGCCCCATATCCGGTGGGTGGTTCGCCCGCGCAGGGCGACCCAACAAAAGCGCCAGACGTAACCAACAACTCGTGGGGTTGCCCACCCGATGAAGGCTGCACGCCGGTCTCGCTCTCGTTTGCGGTGAAGGCGCACCGCGCAGCGGGCATTTTTACGGTGGCCTCGGCGGGCAACAGCGGCTCCAGTTGCGCCAGCGTAAACGCGCCCATCGCCATTTTTGATGAGGTGTACACCGTGGGCGCGTTAAATAGCGATGGCACGATTGCAGGCTTTAGCAGCCGAGGGCCGGTGAGCGTGGACGGCAGCAACCGGCCCAAGCCGGATATTGCCGCGCCGGGTGTGGGCGTGGTGTCCAGCATGTATGCCAATGGCTATGGCACAGCCAGCGGCACCAGCATGGCTGGGCCGCATGTGGCAGGTGCCGTCGCATTGTTGTGGAGCGCTCGGCCCGCAATCAAAAACAAAGTGGCCTATACCGAGGAGATTTTGAACCGCACCGCTGCGCACGTAACCGTGGTCGACGAATGCAACAGCACCGACTGGCCGAATAACATCTACGGCTACGGCAAACTAGATGTGTTGGCCGCCGTGAATGCAGTGCCAACCCAGACCGCAACCATTACGGGCGTGGTGCGCGCGGTGGGCAGCTTGCAGCCCATTGCAGGGGCGTTGGTGGCGGCCACGTACGCAACGCCCTCGTTACAGTTCGGCGCACGCACAGATGCCAACGGCGTGTATTCGATGAGCGTGCTGCCAGGGATATATACGCTGACGGCTGCCGCCGATACGTATGTGGGCAGCGGCGAGAGTGTGGCTAACGCCTTTGCGGATGTGCAACAAAATTTCGTGTTGGCGGCAGCACCTACGGCGACACCGACTCAAACGCCGACACCTACTCAAACTCAAACACCAACACCTACACCGAGTGTGACAACATTTGTCATTGGACGCTGCCCCACCAGGCTACCGCTGAAGCCGGAATGCACATCTACCCCATCCCGCACCCCAACACCGGTAACACCAACCGTGACACCAACGCCGCAACCTACACAAAAGGTGCGAGCCTATTTGCCGTTTGTCGCAGTCGGCCTCTGACCGCCGACCCCGCCGCTGCGCTAACCGGGGAGTCGTTGATGAACTCAACGACTCCCCTTCAGGGGTCGGGGGTTCCGCCGCGCCACCACGGCCAACGCCGCCCGCGAGAACGTGAGCAAGTGCGAGTTACCCATCACTTGCAAATCTTCGGCAATGCTCGTCTGCTCATCCAAAAACTTAAAGATGCGCCAGGCCGGATTGCGCGCATACATCTCCGCAAACACGCGCGCACCTTCGCGGCGCTGCTTGTCCAGCACGTTCAGCAAAACGCTGTCGTAGAGTTTGAAGCGCGGGCTGTTCTCGGTCATCTGTGGCTGGCCGGTGCGTTGGAGGGTACTGGCAATCTGCATAGCCTGCCGCTGGATGCGCAGAAACGTGTAGCCTGTGCTGGGCTTGGTGCGCCCGCCCGCCGTGCCGATGTTAATAACGTGCGGGCTGGGCCGCGTCTCAAACGGCGCATCGGTCATGGGAATCACGCCAGTTTCTTCCTCGTGGATTTGGTACTCGTCCAGCTTCAGCACATCGCTCAAGTAGTTGCGCAGTTCGCTGCGGTATGTTTCATGGGGCCAAATGCTGGGGCCAAACACGGTGTACTCCACCAGTGCTTTGCACGGGCTAAACGGCATGGTGTAGACAAAGCGCGTTTCACCGTTATTGCCTTGCGGCACGCGAAAGTCCATCAGCGTCGCAGTATCGGGGTCAAACGCATCGGCTTCAGTTTCAATCACCCAGCCTTTGAAGTGTTGCAAGAGCGAGTGATGCGGCTTGCGGCTTGCGGCTTGCGGCTTAGGAGCGGGGATGGAGTTGAAGACGAACTGCGCGTGGTATTCGTTACCGTCTACGCATATTTTCGCACCGGCCTCACTTTCGCCCACGCCGGTCACCTCGCCAAACAGGCGGGTGATATTGGGCTGTTGCGCCAGCCAATCGTTCATGAAATTATAGAAATCTATGCCGCGCAGCATCTTGTAGGCGTATGGCCCCATGTCTAGAGATTGAGCCACGCCATCGGCAAAGAAATTGAGTTTGTACCATTGGCGATACAGCAAATGCTCAAACGGATTTTGCCCCGCCTCCCAGAAACACCAGGTGCGGTCGTTGGTAGTTTTGGGTACTTTGTCCACCAGCAAAATGCGTTTGTCAGTCAACCCAGCCTGGTTGAGGTGATACGCCAAACTCAGCCCGCTGGCACCTGCCCCGGCGATGATGTAATCGAAACTGCTTTTCATCGTCTTGCATTCTCGCAGACACGCATCGCAATTTCATCCAAGATTACAACCGTGTGACGTGTTCAAATCGCAGCCTTATCATTGGCCTATGAGGCGTTCACCCAGCACAGCAGCCTGCGAAACCGCGACGTTCTGGCGAGCCGAAGAATTCGACAGTCTGGAGTTGCTGCGCGCCCATTACATTCAGCACAGCTTTGCGCCGCACACCCACGAGACCTATGCCATCGGGGTTATCTCGTATGGCAGCGAGCACTTTAAGCGCAACAAGCAACAGCACGCCGCTCCGGCAGGCAGCATTGTGTTGGTGAACCCTGGCGAGGTACACACCGGCCAGGCCGCAGACGAACGCGGCTGGGCTTACCGCGTGTTCTACCCCAGCGCCAAAGTGATGCAGCTTGCCGCCACCCGGGTCGCCGACAAGCCGCAAGCCCTGCCCTACTTTTCGCAAGCGGTGGTGCAAGATGACTATGTGGTCGGCCTCATGCTCAAGCTGCATGAATCGCTCGAAATCAAAGGCCTTACGAATTTATCGCTGGAACGCGAGAGCCAATTTGTGTGGGCCATGGGCCAGCTTATTTTGCGCCATGCCAGCGAGCGGCCTGCACTGTTACAACAACGCGTTGAACGCAAAGCCCTGCATCGCGCGCGCGAGTTTCTCGATCATCACTACTGGCAAAACGTCTCGCTCGATCAATTGGCCCACCAAGTTCACCTCAGCCCTTTCCATTTCTTACGCGTGTTCAAAGAGGCGTTTGGCCTGCCGCCGCACGCCTACTTAACGCAAGCGCGGGTGCTGCGTGCCAAGCAATTGCTCTCGGTGGGCAACCCCATTGCGCAGGTCGCGCAAGATGTGGGCTTTGTAGATCAGAGCCACCTCAACAAACACTTCAAGCGCCTCGTTGGCATCACCCCGCGCCACTACGCAGATGCGACGATGGACACGCACTATTACTTGAGCTTGTAGGCTTTCACACAAAGAATTTGAACACGAAGAAACGAAGGGACGAAGAAGATAAATCATTCCTCTTCTTTTCTTCGTATCTTCGCTTCTTCGTGTTCATTTTTGAGAGTTGCTCGGCAGCAATACAAACTCATTTACCAAGCCATGAAAGTGATGTACGCCGTTCTCTCGTTTTACGCAGTAACGCCCCTGTTCGTATAAGCCGGTTTGCATGTTGCGCCACACAAACTCACAAATCTCGGCATCCTCTTGCTGAATCTCATCGCTAAATTCAATTGAATCGTTGAGCGAGTTCCATGTTTCAGGTGTGCCGGGATCATCGAAGTACCACTCAAAAATTACCAGGGTTCGATCATGGCTCAGCGGCACCACCACGTTGGTTTGCAACATGCCAAAGTAAATGTTTAGCATGAAGTTGGGGAACAGCCAGTAATACAAGGCTTGCTCATCACCTTGTAGCGCGTTGTAACGGCGGCCCAGTGCGTCCTCGGTTTTGATCGGGCGAATAGGCGCGTATTGCGACGAGTAATACCGATGCGTATCAATGCGGTACTGCTCGTAATCCAACTCGCGGTATAGCCCCGGGTGCGCCACTGGCACATGGTAGCCCTCTAGATAATTGTCAATATAAATCTTCCAGTTTGCGTTTACAAAATACTCATGCCGTTTGGCCTTGCGCATGCGGCTAAAGTCGAACTTTGCCGTCTCTTCTGGAATCTTGCCCAACACGTCCAACAAGGGGGGCGCGTTGTTATCCATGTTCACAAAGGCAAATGGCCCCCAGGTCTCTACGCGAATGGGCATCAAGCCGTAATCACATTTGTCAAAATTTTCCACGCCTTCAAATTCTGGTGTGGTCTTCAGGCTGCCATCCAGGCCATACAGCCAACCGTGATACAAGCATTGCAAACTCTTGCGATTGCCCGATCCCTTGGCCACAATGCCCGCACGATGCCGACAGATGTTATAGAACGCATGTAATTCACCATGTGTATCGCGTGTCAACACCACTGGCACACCCGCCACATCCACCGCTACATAGTTGCCAGACAGCTTTAACTGATCGAGCGAAGCCGCATATTGCCAGGTGCGCCTAAAAATATGTTTGTACTCGTGCGCCAACATCGTTGGGTCGGTGTAGTAGCTGGCAGGTAGCGTTTTAGCCGTCGCCAAATTTGCGTCCAATTGAAAATAAGGTGAGTTCATAGTTAAAAAGTGTAGTCTGTAGAAACGCGATGCGTCGGCTCTGAAACCGCTGAATCGCGTCTCTACAGCGCAATTAGGTGAGCGCCCCCACATCAAATGCAGCCTTCGGCGCAATGTAGCCCGTCTCCATCTGCGCCAGTTGCAGCTTGCCGCTAATATCGTCGTTCACCGCCTGCCAATAGGTGTAGCTCTCGATCACCCAGATGCCGCTCTCGCGCGTGCCGTTGCCGCTGCCCTTGATGCCACCAAACGGCAAATGCGCCTCGGCCCCGGTGGTGCTGTTGTTGATGCTGGTCATGCCCGCCTCAATCTCGTTCTTAAACTGATAAGCCCATTCGCGGTTATTGGTGTAAATCGCACTGCTCAGGCCATAGTCCACCGCGTTCGCTGTCGCAATCGCTTCGTCTATGCCGTTTACTTTGACGAGGTTAATCGTCGGGCCAAAGGTCTCTTGCTGAAAGATCGCCATGCCCGGTTTGGCTTCCCAAACGGTGGGCCAGCCATAGAACGCGGCGGCTGGGTTGCCCACAAAGCCTTTGGGCTTGTTGCTTTGGGTGATGCGGCCCGCGCCATGCAACAACTTGGCCCCATCTTTCTCACCAATCGCGTAATGCTTCTCCCACGCCCTAAAAAACTTCTCGCTGATGAACGGCCCGTATAAGACATTCGGATGCAGGTTCGGGTCGCCAATCTTGATGGCCTTCGCCGCCGCGAGAAAACGTTTCTTGAATTCTGCAAACACCGGCGCATCCACAATCAAATTGCCCGCGCTGGTGCAACGCTGCCCGCCTGTGCCAAAGCTGGCCCAAATCGCGCCGCTCACGGCATTGTCCAAGTCCGCATCACGCATCACCACCAGCGGGTTCTTGCCGCCCAGCTCCAATGTCGGCGTAATCAGGTTGCGGCCCGCCGCCTCGCCAATCTGCCGGCCCACGGCGGTGCTGCCGGTAAAAGCAAATTTGTGGATGAGCTTACCCCCTCCCAACCCTCCCCCTTGCAGGGGGAAGGCTTTGCTCCCCTCTCCCTTCGGGAGAGGGGTTGGGGGTGAGGTCTGCGTTGCCACCCGCTCATCCATCATCTCCACCAACCACTGCCCAGTAGACTCTTTGCCACCGCCAAACACCACATTCAGTACGCCCGCTGGCAAGCCCGCTTCCTCCATCAACTTGGCAAACGCATAAGACGAGGCCGGGCAGTCTTCGCTCGGCTTCCACACAATCGTGTTGCCGGTAAGCAATGCCGGAATAATTTTCCAGCTTGGCACGGCGATGGGGAAGTTGCCCGCCGTGACAATAGCCACCACACCCAGCGGCCTGCGATACGTAAACAACTCTTTGCGCTGCATCTCGCTGGGCACAGTTTGCCCATACAGGCGGCGGCCTTCACTTTGGAAGAAGTGGCAGGTGTCTATCGCCTCTTGCACATCGCCGCGTGCCTCGCGCAAGGTCTTGCCCATCTCGCGCGTCACCAGTTGGCTTAAGGCTTCCTTCTCGCGGGCAATAGCCGCGCCCATGTTGCCGATGATCTCGCCGCGCACCGGGGCGGGCGTGTTGCGCCATTGCGTTGCGGCGGCGTGCGCGGCCAAACACGCCGCCCGCACTTGGGCCTTGTCAGCGATGGGGAACTCGCCCAGCACATCGCTTAAATTAGACGAGTTGCGCGAGAGAAATGTTTGCTTGCTATCAACCGGCAGGTTGTTAATAAGATGATGAAATTTATGAGACATGCCTGAAGTGTACGACGAGTTGTTCTGCGGGCTATTGCGTCATGCGTCTTGCGTTGGGTGCCGAGTTTTAGCACACGAAACCAACGCAAGACGCATGACGCAAGACGAGTCCCTCTCACCCCGTTCTTATTTCACCTTATAGAATCTTCGATTAGCAATGTCCATCCGCACCCGGCTCACCATTTTCTACACGGCGCTGCTCGCGCTCATCCTGCTGTTGTTTAGCGCGGGGGTGTATGGGGCCGTGTCATACATCATTCGTGGGCAAGTGGATGACAACCTGAAGCGCGCCTCGGACACGCTGATTAACTCGCTGCTCATTACGGCTTCGGGCCGCGACGTGGTTGTGCCGCAACTCAACGTCATCGGTTTGGTGGTGGACACCGAGGGCAACATCATCAACCGCTCCAATAACTTGGACAAGGCCGTAACCAAGCCGTTTGCAGGCGTGGACTTCGCCAAGCTAAACGCCGAGCCAGCCGACCAACTGCAAGAGACGTATTACACCAACGCCATTCACAACGGCATGAACATGCGCGTGCTAACCCGGCCCATTGTGGGCGAGAAGCAGCCCCGCCGCGTGTTCTTCTATCTGCAAATCGCCTCGCCGTTGGAGGAAGTGCAACTGGCCGAACGTGGCTTGCTATTGGCGTTGCTGTGGGGCACAGGCATCGGCATTTTGATCTCGGCCATCGGTGGGGCCTTTATGGCGTGGCGCGCCTTGCGCCCGGTTGACAAGATTACGCAGACCGCGCGCGAAATTCTCAGCACGGATAACCTGGATCAGCGCGTTCCCATCACCAGCAAACCCAACGACGAAGTAGGCCGCCTAGCCCACGCCTTTAACGACATGCTGGAGCGCTTGTCCAAGCTGTTCTATGTGCAGCAACGGCTGGTGGCCGATGTCTCGCATGAGCTGCGCACGCCCTTAACCGTGCTGCGCGGCAACGTAGATTTATTGAGAGCGATGGGCTGCGCCGATATGGAAAGCCTGGATGCCATGACCCGCGAGACGGACAGAATGACGCGCATGGTTGGGAATATCCTATTGCTGTCTCAGGCCGATTCAGGCGTGTTGCCCATGCAGATGCAGGTGCTGGAGTTGGCCCCGCTGATCCAAGACGTGGAGCGCAGCGCCACTGTGCTGGCCGGGGAACGCGTGCGCATCGCATCCAACATCTGCACCGATGCGTTGGTAAAAGGCGACCACGACCGGTTGAAGCAGGTGTTTTTGAACTTGGTCGAGAACGCCATCAAACACACCCCTAGCGGCGGCTGTGTGAGCATTGATTGCAATTCGGATGACCCGAAGCAGGTGAGAATTGCGGTGAGCGACACCGGCATCGGCATCCCAGAGGCGGACTTGCCGCATGTGTTCGAGCGGTTTTACCGCGTAGACAAGTCCCGCTCGCGGGAACATGGCGGGGCGGGCTTGGGCTTATCCATTGCGCTTTCTATTGTGCAGACGCATGGCGGGCACATGTCCGTTCGAAGCAAGATGAACGAAGGCACCACATTCGAAGTTCACTTACCGGCATTTCAGCCCAGTCTCACTGCGGTTTAATTCTGGTGCGTATTATTTCAATTACCTTCAATGCAGGTTTCGTCTCCTGTCCTGCATTGAGAGTGAGAGCCTGAGCAATCAGGCTCTCTTTTTGTTTATGACCGAAATCGAAATCCAGTGGCCCGAAGATGTGCCAGTAGCCAACATGGTTACAAACATTGAAGCTTGTTGTAGCGCCATCAGCCTAACCCAAACCCTGCGTGGCACGCTGGGCAAATACCCCGGCTGCACGCACTGGCATTACAAGAGCGGCAAGGCCAAAGGCACACTGGAAATTACGGTATGGCCCAACCAACGCCGCCTGTGGTTTGTGGTGCACGAAAACCGCAAGGCCGATTGGATTGATGCTGCGGCCTCGCAACTGAAGGCGGCAATCGAAGCGCGTTTTTACGAGCGATAGACCAGCTTGCCCGCATCCACATCCACCACCACCTTGCTGGGCGGCGTTTCTAAACTGAGCAGGTAATCGGCCAGCTTCTCTCGCACGTTGCGCTGCAAGATGCGGCGCAGCGGGCGCGCACCCATGCCCACCTCGGTGTTCTGTGCCAACAGCCACACGCGCCCGGCAGGCGTCACCTCCAACGTGATGCCACGCGTTTGGGCCAGCTTGGCTTCTTTGCTGATCAGCAAGTCCAGCACCTTTGCCAGCACCTCTGCGCTCAACGGCTTGAACATCACCACATCGTCCAGCCGGTTCAAAAACTCTGGCCGGAAGAAGCCACGCACATCACCCATCGCCAAGTCTTTGGCCTGGTCAAAATTAATTTGGGCATCGTTCAAATACACCGCACCCAAATTGCTGGTCAAAATAATGACGGTCTCGGCAAAGTTTGCCACGCGGCCCTGCCCATCGGTCAGGCGGCCTTCTTCCATCACTTGCAGCAAAATATCCAGAATGCGTGGGTGCGCCTTCTCCACTTCATCGAATACAACAACGGCGTAGGGCGATTTAATAATCTTGTCGGTCAGTTGCCCGCCACCCTCATAGCCCACGTAACCGGGTGGCGCACCAATCAGCCGGTTAATCGTGTCGTCCTTTTGGTACTCGCTCATGTCGATGGCGACGAGCGCTTCTTCGTTGCCAAACATAAACTCGGCCAACGCCTTCGCCAGCTCGGTTTTGCCCACGCCGCTGGGGCCTAAAAACAAAAACGAGCCAATCGGTCGCTTGGGGTCTTTGAGGCCGACGCGCGCCGATTTCACCGCGCGGCTCAGCGCCAACACAGCATCATCCTGCCCCAGCACGCGGCCCTGCAAGGCCTGCGTCATCTGGGCGTACTTCGTGCGCTCGTCCGCGCCCAGCTTCGTCACCGGTATCCCTGTCATCACGCTGATGGCGAGGGTCACATCCTCGGAATCAATGACGAGCGCCGAGGGACGAGTGTCGAGCGAAGCTGGCTCACTCGTCCCTCGCACCTCACCACTCGCCGCTCGCACGATGGCGCACGCCCGATGCAACACCTGCACCGCGCTACCCGGCAGCGGTTGCCCACCGATGTAGCGCGCCGCCAACGTCACCGCGCCCTTAATCGCGTCGTCGTCGATGCTCATGGCATAGTCGCGCTCGAACTGCGGCTTTAAGATGCTTAAAACTTTCTGGCTTTCGTCGGATGGGGCTGGCGGCACAGCCAGAACTTGCGCATTCGAGGCCAGCGTGGTGGGCTTCAGCTTGTCGGTATATTCGCCATCTGTGGTACTGCCGATGATGATGGCGGATGAGCCATCTTGCACAAAGGCCTTGAGCAGCTCTTTGGCGGTGGCCTCGGTGCGGGCTGCTCGGTCAAAAAAACGGTGAATATTGGGGATGAACAACACGCCGTGCTGCGCTTGCTTGAGGCCCACTTGCACTGCTAATGTTGGATTGTCCAGCCAGGCGCTTTCGCTCACCTCAATCACGTTTTTAAGATTGGCGGGGCCTTTTTCTTCCGCAATCAAAAATGCCAGTGCGTGCGCCAAGCTGCGCCGCCCGCTGCCCGGTTGGCCCACCAGCAACACATGCCGGTCTTGCGCCAGCGAGAGCAAGCTGGTCAGATCGCGCAACAAGCCCTCGCGGGCGAACACCGGCGAGAGCTTGCCATGTTTGGCATCGTCCACCCAATCGTTACAGGTGCTGCGCTTGCTGATGACGCCTTCGAGCATGAGCGAGGCCAACGCGGTGGGCGTAACGCCGCGCTTTTGCAGCAGGCCCGCGCTGCTCACGCCGGTCTGGCTGAGCGCGCCCAGCAAATGCTCAGTGGCAATGTAAATCTCGCCGCTGGCCAGCGCAATGCTGCGGGCCTCATCCAACACCACCAGCATTTCATCGCTCAGGTTGGCCGTCACGTTCTGCTCAGTGAGATACGAAAAATTGGCGCTGCGGCCCTCGCGGGTGCGGGCTTGCGCCTCCACGTCTTTCTCTAGCTCGCTGGGCTTAAAGCCGCGCGTCTCGGCCAATTTGCTGATGGCGCGATACGCCGTGCTTTCGGGCATGCGCAAGAGCGCCAGCAATGCCAGCTCTGGCAGCAGCAGCGGCTTGCCCAGTTGGCGCATGGTGTCGCTGGCTTTGTCCAGCGCGGTGCGCGTGGTCGTGTCCAATAAATCTTTGTTGAGTTGAGCCATGATCCAGAATCGTTATTACAACGGCAAATACTCAACGCGATTTGCCAAGTCTTCCAGCTCACTCGCTTTGGCAATCACTTCGAGGTCTCGCACACATTGGCCTATCAACACATGCAACTGATGCGCATAGATTACACCCGAAAAGGGTTCGCCATCACGCTGTCGCCGAGTAGCTTCCACCAGCAAGTCATCATCCTGAGTGAACAGCAGGCGATTCAATTCAGTTGCACGAGTGAGAAGCTCGGGATCTTGCAACCGCGAGGCCCCATCTTCATGTGCAGTGAGTACGTCAACACCACGCAGCCGCAAACCAGTCGAGATGGCACGCGGGACATGGTGATCCATGTAAAGCGCAACCGCCATCAAATCAATCCTTGAGCTTTTAACCGCGTGACAAGTGGCGAAAGAGGTTGTGCCTGTCGCAATCCATTCACGTTACGCAACCGTTGCTCAATATCGCTGTCAAGCTCAACTTGATGATCCCAATAGTAAGCCAGGGCGGAGTGAATCTGACCCAGTGATAGATAGGGGTGTTGAAAATGCAACTCTTCAGGACTCCAGCCGTACGCTTGTGTCTCCAGCACGAGTTCGATCACTTTCATCGTCGTGCCATCAATGAGTGGCACGCCATTCTGGCTGAACACGATATGCTCGTAGGCGGTTTTTGTTGGAAGCATAGTTAGATTCTATCGCTCAACTGCGCTTAAACACCCACGCATTCCCGTTAATCGTCATCGTCATCACCTCGCCCGTGACCGATACCTGTGGCACCAGGCTGTTGTCTACACTGCCTTGAATTAGCCGCAACCGCTTGTCGTCCACCCAATAGAACTGGAAGATTTGCAGGCCCAGCGCGGGCCGCTGAATCACCACCACGCCGTTAGAGTTGAACTCGATGGTGGATTGTGCGGGCATGTCCTCCAGGCCCTCTACGCCACCCAATTTGCTTTGGGCCACCCAGCGCCCCAACACGCCCTGGTTGCCAAAGTCGATGGCCTTGCGGCGATACAACCCTTGCCCCTCGCGGCTTTGCCCCAGCAACAACAAGCCATCTTCCATCTGCTTCACCGAGAACACATACGGCGTGGCTTCGCCCTCGTAGTTCACGCGCACATGCTCGGCATCCAGAACTTCATAGCGGCCAGTGAGTTGGCCTGTCGTAAAACGGCCCTCGCTGCCGAAATCCATTTCGGCCCCCAACCCATTAATAATGGTGTTGGCGATGGGGCGGCCATTGCCATATACATCGCTAAACGGCCACCACGCCAGAAACCATTTGCCCACCAAGGCGGTTTGCAGGTTTTGCACCTTTTGGGGTGTGGCAGCGGGCGCGGTCTGTGCGGTAGGCGTGGCTTTGGCGTCTTTGGCATCAAACACCGGTAACTGGCTGATGTCGCCCGACACAAACTGCGCCATCACGTAGCCCTCGGCAGAGGTGTTGAGCGTGACACGCAGCCAGATGCCATCGGCGCTGCGGGCGCGGGCCAGCAAGCGCGTGTTGGCAGACAGATACGTGGCAATGTCGCCATTTGAACTAGGGCGCACCCGAAACCTAAGCCCTTCCGCATCGGGTTTGACCACAACGGTGACGCTTTTGTCATCGGCAGGTGTTTGGGGTGTGGGGATGGGGGTTGCATCTGCGGCAGGAATTGGCGTGGGTTGCGCCGCAGCAGGCGTTGCAGAAGCGATCAAGGCGACGTCCATCGTCGGCGTCGCGGCCATCACCACCGTTTTAGAAATTGCAGCAGATGGCGTTGGCGTGGCGAGGCTTTCCTCGCTGGCCGCGCCGCAGGCCGCCAGCAACGCACCCATCGCCGCCAGCGTAAGCAGTTGAGCAAAATGTTTGAGCATGTAATTGTCCTTTCTCCTCGTGTACTTCCCCCTAGATTACGATTTTTACACAAAGCCGCCGCGAAATAATGCGATTTCACTTAGCGCATCCGACTACAATTTCAGCCACATGGTCGAAATCATCGCCAACCTGCACATGCACACACCGTATTCGGATGGTGAGCGATACCACCACGAGAT
>JAYTNY010000458.1:0-3034 GCA_043748055.1 Roseobacter sp. | reverse complement strand
TTCAAATTGCATGTTGATGCTGGCCGTTGACCACATCCAGCGCCCGGGCGCTTTGGTAGCAAAGCATTGCACACGAGCAATATCACCGCAAAAGTAACGCATGATGTCGACGCTGTGCGGGTTTAAGGCTTTGAGGTGATAGTACGGCGAGTCGAGGTCATCGGGCCGCCCGATCCACAAAGCCATGTTGCAAAACAAGAGCGCGCCGAGGTGATTTTCGGCTTGCCATTGCTTGGCTGTGCGTGCGGCGGGCGTAAAGCGATGGTTTAGGTCAATAGCGTAGCAGCGTTGTTGTGCGCGGGCAAAGGCCACCATCTCCTCGGCTTCTTCAATCACGTTGCTGATGGGTTTTTCGCCCAGCACGTGGCAACCTGCGGCCAACGCTTGCATCGTGGGTTCGTAGTGGTCGCTGCTGTACTCAAAGCCGCCAGTGGCCACGCTGCATACATCGGGTTGTAACGCGGCCAGCATATCTTGGGCATTCAGGAAGTGCGGCACGCCCAGGCGCTTGCCTGCCTTCTCGGCGCGTGCCACGTCTTTATCGCACACGCCCACCAGCTCGGCCAGCGCATCGGCCTTGTAAATATCCGCGTGCAAATTGCCAATGTTGCCGAGGCCGATG
Organism: Roseobacter sp.; assembly: GCA_043748055.1. Lineage (GTDB taxonomy): Bacteria > Chloroflexota > Anaerolineae > J036 > Brachytrichaceae > JANMVQ01. The sequence goes on along the minus strand of JAYTNY010000458.1, from coordinate 2,412 downwards.
ACGCAGGTGCGGAGTTTTGGAGAAGTCATGTTGGAGTCTTGCATGATGCGTGATGCGTATTGCGTTGGGTTAATTGCTGCCCAACGCAATACGCATCACGCATCACGTCTCATAGCCTTGCTCAACCATGTTTTGCTTAAACAAATGATCGAACCGACTGAAATTCTCTTGGCTGTCTCGCCAACGCCCAACCGAGTCAGCACGCACGGCAATTTTGCAGAGCGGCATGTTCAGGAAATCACTCAAGCGGGCCAGCGTCTCGTCCTGCTTCAACACGAAATCCTCAAAACGCACCGAAATGCTTTTCTTCGGCGGCGGTGTGGCCCGCACAATATCGCGTTGATATTTCCAGCTAATCGCGCGGTTCATCAACACATCGTCTGTGGCTCCGCCACCGCTGTCGCTCGTCATCGCTTTGGCAAACGGCACGCCAAACCGGCTCAGGTCATCCGTCAAGTGCGCACCCAGAATCGAATCACGCGGATCGCGCACCCAAAAAATATAGTCAATGTCGGGGAACAGGCGCACGATCCAGGGGTAGATCAACGTGGTCTCTGGCAGTTTCCAACCGCGTGGCTCTTTGCTGGCCAGCACATGCACCAAATAGCGCCGCACCAAAAACTCAAACACGGGGTCTATCGGCATGGTGTGCAGCGCCGAAAAATCCCACTCGTTGTTGCCGAGATGCACCACGTACTTGCCCAGCACGCGACACGCCTCGTACAGCTCGTCGGGCGGCAGCATGTCGCTGGATTCGTTGAGCACCCGCCCCATAAACGCACCGCTGGCCTGCAATGTTAAAGACATAGCCCGCGTGCCACCGTGGCCGCGGCCGATGATTGTGATCATATTGGTGATTAGGGATTGGTGATTAGGGATTGGTGATTAGGGATTGGGGGTCTCAAATCACCAATCCCTAATCACCAATCACAGCTTCTTAGCGCCTCTTTGTGTCTGCAACTCTTTTAGTTTCTTTTTGTCTTTGGCTTGCAGTTTTTGGGCGGCTTTGGGCGAGCCGATGTACATGGTGTCGTAGGCTTGTTGCGAGGTTTTGAACGCTTCGTCGCCATGTCCGTGCCACCAGGTGTTGGTGAACATGGGGTTGGAGCGGCCAGTTTGCTTTTCGCGTTTGCTGATGTGCGCACGCATGCGTGCCTCAAGCATTTGCACAATTTGCGGTTCTTGCTCGGCCACGTTCGTCGTCTCGCCGGGGTCGGTCAGCAGGTTGTACAGCTCAATCTCCGGCTTGAAGTGGAAGTCCGGCTCAAGCGCGTGAATCAGTTTCCACTGCGGTGTGCGCCAGCCATGTTTGCGCATCCAGGTCGCTTCGGTGATGTACATCTCCGGCTCCATGACGCGCGGCTTGTTCTGCATCAGTGGGTTCAAGCTCCGCCCATCAAACTTGATGCCGCTCTTGACATTCAGCAACTCCAAAATCGTCGGCATAACGTCTTTGGTGTGGCAAATGTCGGCAATGCGTTTGCCCGCGGGCACTTTGCCGGGGAAGTGAAACACTAGCGGCACGGTCAGTGTCGGCTCATACAAGCCATGATGATCGAAAAAGCAATCGTGGTCATACAACGTCTCGCCGTGGTCGCTGTCAATCACAACCAGCGTCTCTTCCTCAATGCCCTGTGCCTGCATGGCCGCGAACAAATTGGCGATAGCCGCATCCATATACGCCACCGCGCCATCGTATTGGGCGATGATGTAGTCTTTGTCGGTGCAACCCGGCGGAAACCAACTGCTCAGGTAATCCCTGAACGGCTTGAAGGCATACACCGGCTTCATGGATTTGTTCTTCTTGTCCAGCTCGTTGCCCGAATAAAACGCACGCTCGAACGGGCGTGGCGGCAAATACGGCGAATGCGGGTCCATGTGCCGCAAGAACAAGAAGAACGGCTTCTCGCTTTTGTTCAATCGCTCCAGTTCGGGGATCGCCACCGCGTTCAAGTTCTCGGCCTTCGGGCTGCGACCCTGCTCAAACGAGCCCCAGCCCGGAAAGTCCAAATACTTTTGGAACCCGCGCGAGGCCGGGTTGCCGCTGAAGCCCACACACGTCGTGTTGTAGCCGTTCTCGCCCAATACCTCGGCCAATGTTTTTACGTGGGTGCCCAGCCCGCCTTTGTGCCGCAATGCCACCACGTCTGTGCCAAAGCAATCCATGCCGGTAAACATGGATGAATAGCCCGGCGTGGTTGGAATGCTGGGGCTAAACAAGCCCTCGAACACCGTGCCGCCCTGCGCATACCGATCTATGTGCGGCGTGGTCAGGCGCTCATAGCCATACAGGCTCATGTGGTCGCGCCGTAGGCTGTCTATGCCGAACAAGATCAGGTTTGGTTTTTTTGTTGCCATTTCATTAATGACGACAGACGGCGGACGACCGACAATGGAAATCGATATTGTCGG